>JAQVFD010000173.1 GCA_028697435.1 Clostridiaceae bacterium | reverse complement strand
CTGGTAATGTACTCATATTTCTTTTCGTCCATGGTATCCAGGCTTATGTTAATCCTCTTAAGCCCTGCTTTTTTTAAGTCATAAGCAAGCTTTTTTAAGAGTACTCCATTAGTGGTCAATGCAAGGTCCTTTATGCTTTCAAGTGCTGTTATCTTCTCAATCAGTCCCGGGAGCCCCTTTCTTACAAGAGGTTCTCCTCCCGTTATTCTTATCTTATCCGTACCCAGGCCTGCAGCTACTTTTACTACTTCAAATATCTCCTCCAGTGTCAGCATATCACTATGATATTTTTTCTCTATTCCTTCTTCCGGCATACAATACCGGCATCTGAGATTACATCTGTCTGTGACGGATATTCGCAAGTAATTTATGTTTCTTCCTAACTCATCCTTCATTGGTAACCTCCACATTTACTGCGGCATGCTGCAAATCATAATATGTGAATTACTTCTCCGATACCTTCTGATCCATAGCCGCCCAGATTCATTAGTATTTCTTTAAATTCTTCTGATTTAATTATATCAATAAATTGTCTAAACATGTCAAGTTCCAGATATTTCGACCGTACTGCAAAATCATACTCTTCCTCTCCGATTGGTATGAAATCCAGTTCCATTGCATGAGCAGCAGACATTACTCCTACCCCCACATCTGCAGACCCGGAGCTAATCGCCGCCGCAACCGCCATATGGGTGGTTATCTCCCGCTCATAACCCGATATCAAAGCTGTGTCTATGCCTTCCCTGCTAAGGATATAGTCAACAAGTATTCTTGTTCCTGCTCCCCTCTGCCTGTTGACAAACTGCACATCCTCTCTGATAAAGTCCTTAAAGCTTGAGATGTTCTTCGGATTTCCTTTCTTGATCATCATTCCCTGTACTCGCTTGACCCCTTTTATGAGGACTATTCCCGAGCCCGGAAGAAGCTTTTTGATATAGCTTTCATTATATATCCCTGATTCCTCATCCAAAAGATGTATGGGAGCCATATGGGCTTCACCCTTTCGCAGAGCCATCAGCCCTCCCATGCTTCCCACATGGGCTGAGGAAAGGTTATAAGCAGAGTTCTTTCTATGCATTAGGCTGCCTATCATATCCATTATTAAATCGTGACTCCCTATAGATACAATGGTGTTCTTTATATCATCGATATTCTTAGTAAGCTCAACCTGTATCTTTTCCCCCGCTTCAACACCTTCACTGTTCCGGAGAATTGTCAGTATGCCGTCAGCACGGACAAGAGACATGGTAGCTCCGGCACCCCTGTTTAGCGGTGTTGCTATCAATTTGTCCTCGACCATTCCGAGCTTTATCCTTACATATTCGGTATGCTTCAGGGATGATACAATCCTTCTGGATAATATTGCTTCTGCCTTTGTACTCGGCTGCACTTCCTGCCTGAGAAACTTTCGGATAAGGGGTCTTGCAAAGGTTTCAAAAACAAAATATGCAGATACAGGGTATCCGGGGATACCCAAAACCGGCTTATTACCAACTATTCCTAGTATGGCAGGCTTTCCGGGTCTGGTCGCAATTCCATGTACCAATACTTCTCCAAGCTCAGCTATGAGCTTTACGGTAAAATCCTCGCTTCCGGCCGAAGAGCCTGCATTGATCAATACCATGTCATTCTCTTCCGCTGCTTTTGATATTGTGCTTTTCAACAATTCATAGTCATCAGGTACCGGCTTATACCTTACGGGCTCACCGCCGTATTCTCTCACCATGCCCTCAAACATCCTGGAGTTGGATTCGATAATCTTGCCAAGTACAAGGGGTTCATCAGGCTCGATGATTTCAGTCCCTGTTGGTATTATTCCTATTCTTGGCTTCTTAACAACCTCAATCTCCGTGATACCTCCCGAAAGCATGGCAGCTATATCCACCGGTCTTATTTCATGATTAGCGGGAATAATCATCTCATTTGCTACTATATCTTCCCCGATTGGTCTGATATCCTGCCAAGTTGCAGCTGATTTAATTATCTCTACATTCTCACTGTCTATTTCAATCACATCTTCTATCATGATTACCGCATCATAAGGATCTGTAATAGGGTCTCCGGTATCTACATAAATAAAGTCCCTATCTTTCTTAAGTCTTATTGGATTTGCCTCTGAGGCACCAAAGGTGAATTTTGCCCTTACCGCAATCCCATCCATTGCGGAAGCGTTGAAATTTGGGGAAGATACCCTTGCAAACACTGAATTTGCGGATACCCTTCCATGAGATTCCAAGACAGGCAGTCTTTCTATAGTTGCATTCATTAGATATGATTCTGACCGATCCATCAAAAGTTTTTGGGCGACATTTACATCCATATTAGAAATATATATATTTCTTTCATGCTTGTTCACTTCCCGACCGCTCCTTTCGTACTATCTATCTGAAAAGTTCCACCCTCACAGTTTCACCCGCTTTTATACCCTCTTTATCTAAAGGTATCCGAATCATGCCATGAGCTTTCGAAAGCTGTGAAATTGCCGAAGATTTCGCATGTATTGGCTTTGCCGTATACCCCTTTTCATTCTCCGCCAATTCAACCATCTGGTAAGTCTCTTTACCCGGTGAAGAATGGATATTTGTACTGCACTCCGCATCGACAAAATAGTTTTCTTTGATTTTCCCAAGCATTCTATCAATAAGATGCTCAACAAACACCTTGAATATGATTACTGCAGAAACCGGATGTCCCGGCAGTCCAAAAACTGCTGCGTTTCTAACCTTGCCAATAATAGTAGGTTTCCCTGGTTTTACAGCTGCGCCGTGCACAAAGACGCCGGGTTTTCCAAAGGAATCTATTACCCTTTCGGTATTGTCTTTCACCCCTACTGAGCTGCCCCCCGAAATTACCACAATATCATTTAATTTTGATGCCTTGTCAACTGTCTCCTTTATAAGATCATAATCATCCCTGACTACAATTGAACTTGTCACTTCTCCCCCTGACTCCTGCACCATTGCAGAAAGGATATATGTGTTTATATCCCTTACCTGACCCTTATTTATTCCTCCGAAGGGATCAACTATTTCATCGCCGGTTGATACAATAGCAACTTTTGGCTTTTTTACGGCTCTAATATGGCTTATCCCTGCAGCACACAGCACTCCTATGTCTTGTGACATGATCACTCTTCCTTTTGGGAGTATCCTTTCACCAATTTGGATATCGTCTCCGATAAAAATGATATTCTCCCCGGGTGCTACGGGACTATGCGCTGCAATCATGATCTCATCAATAAGCTCAGTATATTCTATCATCAGCATGCCGTCCGCCCCCTCCGGTATCATGCCCCCGGTAGGCACATAAACGCAACTCCCTTTGCTAACCTTAAGTTCAGTTGCCTCTCCCATCTCAACCTTTCCAATAATATTAAGAAAAGCAGGAAGGCTTTCACTTGCTCCAAAGGTATCCTTTGATACCACTGCATAACCGTCAACAGTAGATCTATTAAAATCCGGAATATCGTATGATGAAAGAATGTCCTCAGAGGTCACTCTTCCTAAAGCTTCTGTGATTTCGATCTCTTCATATCCCGCTATTATATCTCCAAAATAGTCTTCCATCTTCTTCTTGACTTCATTCACAGTGTCAACATTTAAAAGCTTCAAACACCGTCATCCCCTTTAGTATTGATAGACTTATCTTAACATAGTAGGTTTATAAAATACAATGCACTGAAACGCAAAAAATACAGCCATGTACATAATAGGACTATGATACATGGCTGCTATCAATATTGGTGGTTTATTAGCGTCTTAATATCAGTTCAAGTGTTAATAATTACTTTGCATCAGGTACAAAAAGCTGTTTCCCGCCTTTTGTAAACTCTCCGATCATCTTCTGTCCTTCTTCGGAGGTCAAAAACTGTACAAAACTCATCGCTGCATTATAATGTATATTCGAATACTTCTGTGGGTTTACTGCTATTACGCCGTAAGGATTGAAAAGCACCGGATCCCCTTGAAGAACTATTTTTAGATTAACCTTGTCCTCAAAAGCATACCATGTACCACTGTCAACCAATGTATATGCTCCCATTTCACTTGCCATCGTAAGAGTATTTCCCATACCCTGACCGGATTCTTTATACCAGCTTTGTCCGACAGGATCGATTTTATAGTTTTTCCAGATTGTAAGTTCTTTTTTGTGTGTACCTGACTGGTCACCTCTTGATACAAATATAGCCTTGTCATCTGCTATTTTCTTCATTGCTGCGCCGGCATCCTTTATTCCTGAAATTCCGGACGGGTCGTCTTTCGGACCGACAACAAAGTAGAAGTTGTACATTACATCCCTTCTGTTAACTCCATAACCTTCGTTTACAAATGCGTCCTCTGATGCCCTTGCATGTACCAATATAACATCTGCATTGCCCTGTTTACCCATCTCTATTGCTTCGCCGGTACCTACGGAGACCACCTTTGTAGTTACTCCGTACTTTTTGTCAAAAGCGGGAACAAGAACATCCAACAACCCTGTATCTCTGGTACTTGTTGTAGTTGCCAGCACCATTGTCGCTTCCGGCTTGCCGATTACAATTTCCGGTTCCTTAACAGGAGCAGGAGCAGCAGCTACCGGTGCACTTGCTATTTTTGAAAGATATTTTCCATGTACATAACCGGTGCTCCCATTTGCCAGGCTTATTTTGTACCATTCATTTGATTTTTCAATAACAGTTACTGTTGTATTTCTAATAAGTACTGACTGTACTTTATTTTGCATTCCCGGACCGTTTCTGAAATTTAACCATGAAGCGGTTGTGGAAGCCTTATCTCCCAAGTTCAATACATCCAATGCTTCTGCATTGACAAAAGCAAGGCTTGACATCATTGTCATGACCAATACAAGAAGTAAAACCGTCATTCTTTGTCTGAAATTTTTTCTGTTGTTCATAATAGTACCTCCTAGTAAATCATTTTCCCTTCAATAAA
>JAQVFD010000005.1 GCA_028697435.1 Clostridiaceae bacterium | reverse complement strand
GGGAGCATTCCGCTTCTGAGGCTTAAAGGGATTTCCGAAATAAACAAAATACAGAGGAGAGATTATTATAGACTGAGAATATTCAGAGAAATCGAAGTCAGGCAAATAATTGATAAAAATGAGAAAAAGTATGGTGAAAGCTTTAAAGGTAATTTGCAGGACATAAGTTCCGGAGGACTTATGTTCAGCACAAAGGAACAGTTCGATGAAAAGGATTTGCTGGAATTTACATTAGACCTAAATGATCATAAGATGGTAGTACTTGGAATAGTTGTACGCAGAAATCTTAACGAGAGTTACAGATCCCCTTATTCTTATGGCATAAAATATGTAGATTTAAACATGGCTGACAGAAATGCAATTAATAGATTTATATTTGAAGAACAACGCAGACTGATTAAGAAAGGATTAATATGATTAAAGTACTTATTGTTGATGATTCTGCATTTATGCGTAGAATAATTTCTGACATGCTTAAGACTGATGCGGATATTGAAGTGGTAGGTATAGCAAGAAACGGCAAGGAAGGGTTGGAAAAGATAATATCATTAAAGCCGGATATAATAACACTGGATATCGAAATGCCTATTATGAATGGATTGGAGACCCTGGCTGAGCTTATGAAGATGAAGTCGGCTCCAAAAGTTATTATATTATCCAACCTGAGATACGAAGACGGAGAAGCTGTAGTTACTGCTTTAGAGCTCGGTGCTCTTGATTATATCGTAAAACCTACATGTTTATTAATATCAGAAAATGCAGAACAAATAAGAGAAGAATTAATAGATAAAATAAAATCAATATGCAGATCCAAAGGGAAATATATCCCTCAGATAAAATCAAAACCCAGGCCGGTTTTCGCTATTGGTAAGCTAAATAATGGAATAGAATCCGGCAAAACATTTAAATACATAGTAGCAATAGGTACCTCTACAGGAGGACCTCAAGCGCTTCAAGAAGTTCTGACAAAGCTTCCCGAAGATATACCTGCAACGGTACTGATTGTCCAACACATGCCACCGGGTTTTACAAAATCCTTGGCATCAAGGCTAAACGGCCTGTCACAGCTAAATGTAAAAGAGGCAGAGGATGGGGAGGAATTAAAGCGTGGATGGGCTTATATTGCCCCAGGTAACTATCATATGCTCGTAAATAAACAAAATGATAATGAATATAGAATTTCATTAAATAGCGAAAAACAGGAAAATGGGCACAGACCTTCAGTAAGTGTAATGATGAAATCAGTGGCAGAGTCAGGGCATAAAAATATTATTGCGGTTATTATGACGGGAATGGGAAATGACGGAAGTGACGGAATATTGAAAATAAAAAACATAGGGGGAAAGACAATTGCACAAGACGAGAATACCTGCGTAGTTTATGGAATGCCTAAGTCAGCGGTAAATGTTGGTGCAATAGATACTATAGCTCCTTTACAAGATATAGCAACAGAAATATTAAAACAAATGGAGGTGTAATACTATGGACTTGAATCAATACCTTGAAATATTCATCGAAGAGTCATTGGAGCATTTGCAGGAGTTAAACAAAAGCCTGCTGAATCTGGAAGAAAACCCAAGTGATATAAAAACTTTCAATGAAATTTTCAGGGTGGCTCATACATTAAAGGGTATGGCCGGTACAATGGGTTTTACAGGGATGACAAACCTCACTCACCAGATGGAAAACGTGCTGGATGCAATAAGAAACGGTAAAGTTACGGTAGATTCCGATATGATTGACACATTATTTGAGTGTCTTGACTATCTCAGTAATTCCATAAATACCATATCCGGTACAGGGCAGGAAAGCAGCAGTAGTACGGATACAATTATTGCGAGTCTTAACGGGATGCTTACGAGGAAAGCCGAAATAGAAGTCAATGATACAGTCATTAGGGAAGATGCAAAGGAAAATAAAATAAAGTTTAATCAATATGATGATAATATAATTAAAAAAGCTATTCAGCAGAATCTTAATGTTTATAAAATCACAGTAAAGCTTGCTAAAGATTGTATGCTGAAATCAGCGAGAGCCTTTATAGTATTTCAGACAGTCGAAAGATATGCGGAGATATTTAAGTCAGAACCTAAGGTTGAAGATATCGAAGACGAGAAATTCGAGAACGAATTTACAATCGCTATAATTACAAAAGAACCTGAGGCGATAATTAAGAAAGATTTGGAATCAATATCCGAGATATTAGAAGTCATATTTGAAAAAGTTGAAGTCTCAGTAGAAGATAGTGGCGCTGACATTATTCAGGGCACAATTGAGGAAAAGGAAGCTTTTGCATCAACCGTTGAAGAGAAGGAAAATGGCGGTGATACCCAAGGGAAAAAGACAAGGATGGGTAAGACTGTAAGAGTTGATATAGATAGGCTGGACAACCTTATGAACCTGGTAAGCGAGCTTATAATAATAAAAACAAGGCTTGAAGGAGTAGGTAACGATTCAAGAAATCAGGATATGACAGAAGCAGTGGAAAACCTTGAAAGAATTACCACCAGTCTTCATGATGCGGTAATGAAAGTAAGAATGGTCCCTGTAGAAAGGGTATTTAACAGGTTCCCCAGGATGGTTAGAGACCTGTCTAAAAACCTTTCCAAGGATATAATATTGCACATGTCAGGTGAAGAGACGGAATTGGACAGAACGGTTATTGACGAAATAGGAGATCCACTTATACACTTGATAAGGAATTGCATCGATCACGGGATTGAAGAAAAAGAAGAAAGAATTAAGAATAATAAACCGGTTAACGGAACAGTTAACTTAAGAGCGTATCAGGACGGTAACAGTGTTGTTATAGAAGTTGAGGACGATGGAGCAGGAATAGACGTTGAGAAGATAAGGAGAAAAGCAGTAGAAAGAGGAATGTTTTCAAGCAGTGAAGCAAATGATTTGGATGAAGGAAGTGTTATTGAGCTGCTTTTTAAGCCCGGTTTCAGCACTGCAGACAAAGTAACTGATATTTCGGGAAGAGGAGTTGGTCTTGATGTTGTAAAGACCAAAATCGAGTCTCTGAATGGGCTGGTTGAAGTTGAGAATTCAAAGGGTAAGGGGAGCAGATTCATAATCAGACTGCCGCTAACTCTGGCAATAATTCAAGCACTTCTTGTGAACATCGGCGAAGAGAAATATGCAATTCCTCTTAATGTAATTAGGGATATAACTGTTATAGAAGCATCGACAATAAGAAACGTACATGGACAAGATGTAGTCTTGAACAGGGATAATGTCCTTCCTATAGTCAGGCTTACAAAAACACTTGATGTGCAAAATGCACTGAGCGATAATAGCAATGAACTGACTGCAGTTGTTGTAAAGAAAGGCGAGAAGAATGCAGCATTTATTGTGGACAGCCTTATGGGACAGCAGGAAATTGTCATAAAAACTCTCGGAAAATTCTTGTCGGGCATCAAAAATATAGCAGGTGCAACAATACTCGGGGATGGTCAAGTTGCACTCATAATTGATTCAAATTCAATTATATAAGGGGGTGTTTCATTTGCAAACAGCAGTAGTTAAGAGACAGTTCGTCATATTCAAACTGGAGAACGAGGAATACGGTATAGATATCTTAAGGGTCAAAGAGATCAAAGAAATGATGAGCATAACAAGAGTTCCAAAAGCAGCTCATTTTGTCAGAGGTGTCATAAATCTAAGAGGAGAAGTCATACCGGTAATTGACCTTCGTAAAAGGTTCAACTTGAAAGAAGGAAAAGAAAACGAAAGCACCCGGATAATAATAGTATCAGTTGACGATATTATTGTCGGTCTAATTGCAGATTATTCTTCTGAAGTAGTTGAGATAAGCAGTGAAGCTATTGAAGAAACCCCCGAAGGAATCGGAATCATTGACCAAGGATACATTTCCGGTATAGGTAAAGTGGGTAAAAGACTTATAATATTGCTGGATATTGTTAAGGTAGTAACAAATCCGGCAGTTTAAAAAGGGTGATAATAATGAGTATATCAATTGAAGAACTGAACAGTCTACAGATTGATGTCTTAAAGGAAATCGGTAATATTGGTGCAGGAAATGCAGCAACAGCCTTATCAAAAATGATATCTAAAAGAATTGATATGGATGTTCCTAAGGTCAATATACTGGAGTTTAAAAATGTTGCAGAATTGGTAGGCGGACCGGAGACAGAGGTAGTAGGCATTTATTTTAAAGTAAGCGGAGATATTACCGGAAGTATAATGGTGCTGATGGACAAGAAATCGGCAAAAAAGCTTACTAATTTGCTTATGGGTAGAAATGATGCAGAGGATGAACTGGACGATATGGACTTATCTGCATTACAGGAAGTGGGAAACATACTCTCGGGTTCGTATCTATCCTCATTATCCACTTTAACAAACTTGAACCTTTCTATGTCTATTCCTTCTTTAGCAATAGACATGGCAGGAGCAATACTGAGTGTGCCTGTCATACTTTTTGGACAGGTTGGTGACAGGGTTATGCTTATAGAAACAGATTTCAATGAAGGTACATACCATGTAAAGAGTAACTTCTTTTTAATACCTGATGAAGAGTCCTTTGAAATTCTACTTAAGAGCTTGGGAGTATTAGAATGATCGATATGATTAAAGTAGGAATGGCTGATATGAATACCACATGTAGTCCCGGAGTACTTACTACTCTTGGGCTTGGTTCTTGTGTGGGAATTTGTTTGCATGATACATCCACAAAGATATCAGGCTTAGTGCATATAATGTTACCAAGCAGCGAACAAATTAAGAATAACAGTAATGAAGCAAAATTCGCAGACACAGGAATAGTAAAACTAGTTGAAGATATGATAAAAATCGGAGCAAAAAGGAATAAGATTATCAGTAAAATAGCAGGCGGCGCACAGATGTTTAATTTCAATGATTCCAGCGAAATTATGAGAATAGGTAATAGAAATGTTGTGGCTACAAAAGAAATTCTTAAGAAGTTGAATATACCAATTGTTTCTGAGGATACCGGCGGGAACCATGGTAGAACTATTGAATTATATTCAGAAACTGGTATATTATTAGTAAGAACCATAGGCTATGGAACGAAGCAGATATAGATAAGCCCGGCATAATAATAAATATATCGTGAAAAAGATTTATAATTAATAAATCAGATAGTACATTTCACGACATATGAATCAAGGAAAATGTTTAGTGTAAACGATATGAATGGAGATATAATGAAATTGTCCGATTTTATACCGGTATTAGTTATTATAGCCGCACTTATTGTTAATATTATTATGGGAGTATACAACAATATTGACTTTTCTGTATTAATGATAAGGTGCATTGTTGTAACCATAGTATTTGGAATATTCGGTTTATTAGTAACAAAAACAGTATCTAATATAGCCGAGTATTATAAGATTAGAGTGCACGCCCAAAATAAAAATGAAGAAATATCAGCAGTTGAAAGTCAAATAGATATAAAAGTGCCTCCTTTGGATGATAACGAAATCGAAAGCATTGAATATGACGGGGATAATGGATTTGTCGAAGTTAATCCAGCAAATATGGGCAAATACAACTATAATAATATGGATTAACTTATATTACTGCACGGAGGTAAAATCAAAATGACTAATCTTTGGGAAGAATATGCCAAGACTAAAGCAGCAAACATTCGTGAAGAACTTATTCTTAAATATACATATTTGGTAAAATACGTTGCAGGCAGATTATATGCAAGCTATGGCAATAATGTAGAATTTGATGATCTTGTGAGCTATGGGATATTTGGACTGATAGATGCGATTGATAAATATGATGCTGCAAGGGGAGTTAAATTTGAGACATATGCACAACTGAGGATAAGGGGCTCTATTATAGACCAGTTAAGGGAAATTGACTGGCTTCCCCGCTCAGTAAGACAAAAATCAAAAGAGTTGGAAAAAGCATATAATGAACTGGAAAATAAGCTTGGAAGACCGGCTACAGATGAAGAGATGGCCGATAGCTTTTGTTTATCGGTGGAGAATTTTCAGAAAAAGATTCAGAATGTTGCTACTTATTCTATTGTATCTCTTGATGATTTACTGGAACAGAAGAGAGAAGTTATTATCTACGAAGAGGACAAGCATTCAGATACCCCTGAAAGCGTTGTCGAGAATAAGGAAATGGGAGAAATACTTACTGATACAATCAGTGCCTTACCGGAAAAAGAAAAAAAGGTAGTTTCCCTTTACTACTATAATGAACTTACTTATAAGGAGATAGGAAAGCTCTTGAATATTTCGGAATCAAGGGTTTCACAACTTCATACAAAAGCTATTATCAGACTGAAGAACAAATTAAGCCTAGCATTTGAATGATAGGATGGTGTTTAAAATGAGTAACGAGCAAATTATACTTGAAGGCAAAGATTATGAAAAATTAATAAATCAAGGCATGAAGCATTTTAATGCCAGAAAGGAAGATCTCAAGATAGAGATCTTAGAAAGCAGGAAGAATATATTTTCTTCATATTTCAAGCTGAAGATAACGAAGGAAGAAAAGAAAACCCTTGAAATAATTTCTAACAGTATCGAGAGTATCCTAAATGAGAATCTGAAATCAAACAGCAGAAATATTGAATTTGACTTCAGAGAAGACGGAGTATATGTAAAGGCCGAAGAAGGGGCTAACCTGGTAGATATCGTTACAAAAATTGATTTGCGTAGGATTCAGAGCGTCGACTTGATCAAATTAAAACAAATGCTTGAGATTGGTAACCTTAGTAATTGGATAAAAATAGCCGAACCCCAAAGTGAGAAGAGGATAGACTGTGAATATATCATAAAGCTGAGTAATGATAAGATGAAAGCATATATTCTTGTCACAAAACCTATAGGCGGTAAAGAAGTCGCAAAAGAAGCAATAATGGAAGCATTACAGCAAAATGATGTAAGATTCAATATTAAAGATGAAGAAATTGAAAAGTTAGTAAATAACAAAACTTATGATATTGAAATACTTGTAGCTGAAGGAATTGAACCTCAATCAGGGGAGGATGCAGAGTTAATATACTATTTTGACACAAGTACCGATAAGTCATTCACGGTGGGCGAAGATGGAAAGATTGACTTCCGTGAGCTATCCTTGATTAAAAACGTTAATACAGGAGAGAAGTTGGTAACCTTAGTGCCGCATACCCAGGGTATCCCGGGGGAAAATGTACTGGGAGAGGCGGTTCCCGGTAAGGATGGAAAAAAACTTTCCTTACCAAAAGGGAAGAATGTGAATATTACTGAGGACGGATTAGAACTTGTTGCGGCAATTGACGGTGAGGTAAAAATAATTGACGGTAAGGTAAATGTTTTTTCAGTATATGAAGTTAAAAATAATGTAGATAATTCTACCGGCAATATAAGATTTAACGGAAAAGTAATAGTATCAGGCAATGTTCTGACGGGCTTTATAATTGAAGCTGAAGGGGACGTTGAGGTGTTTGGTGTTGTTGAAGGGGCGCAAATAAAGTCCAACGGCAATATCATTCTTCACCGGGGAATACAAGGTATGAACAGAGGAGAACTCTATTGTGAAGGAGATCTTATAGCTAAGTTTATAGAAAACAGCAAGATAGACGTAAAAGGAAATATTCAGAGTGATGCCATAATGCATAGCCAGGTTACTTGCGGGAAAAAGCTGGAAGCAGCAGGGAGAAAAGGTCTGCTTGTTGGTGGAACCTTTAAGGTAGGGGAAGAGATAAAAGCAAAGGTTATCGGTTCACCAATGGCAACGATTACAGAATTGGAAGTCGGCATCAGCCCTGATATGAGAACAAAATATGAAGAAATAAAGAATGAGATGAATCAGGTTACCATTAACCTGGACAAGACCAGTAAAGCAGTTGACCTGTTGACTAAAATGAGCAAAGCAATGGATTTGCCGGAGGATAAAAAAACGCTTCTTGCAAAATCCGTTCAGCTTAAGCTTCAACTCAAACAGAAGCAGGATGAGATCTTAAATGAACAGAATGAATTGGAAGTATATTTTGAGGAGCTGTCAAAAGGGAAAATAAAAGTCTATGATGTTATTTATCCCGGTAGCAGAATAATAATTGGCAGCAGTATGATGTATATAAAGGATCCGTTTAAATTTGTATCATTTTTCAGATCGAAGGCAGAGATAAAAATGCTTTCTTATAATGATGTTTGATTGAAAAAGGAGAGTGATTTTTTATGACTATGAGGCCAGTTGATTTACAGACGACTATACCAAAACTTCCGGAAGTACAGAAGGTAAAGAACGCAGAAATCGAACTGGAGAAGAACAATCTTAATATCAACATACATAAGGAGCAGCAGCAGAATGAGCAGAATACAAAGCATGTAGTTGAAACAAAAAAGGCCCAGGAAGCAAGGATTAACAAAGATGACAGGCACAATAAAGGACAGGGAAATCAGAAGGATGAACACAAGGGAAACCAACCTGAAGATAATGAAGATCATAATAAGAACAATAATAGGAATCCGCAAACCAGAATAGACATTAGAATATAACCTGAGGAAAGTTATGCAACAGGCGGAGGTGCTTTGATGGTAAACTATATATTATTGGCTGTTGGCGTATTTGTAATTCTAATAGCTATAATAATGATATTTCTTGATAAAGTAAAAGGTGAAGATATATATTTCAGCATGGATGTGAAAGAGCAAGAGATTAAAAAGGTTATAGAGGATGCTGATGAAATTATATCCGAGCTTAATTATACTTCAGAAATGGTAGTCCATGAAATTGAAGAAAAAATAAACAGCTTTAAGGGCGAGTTGAAGAGATTGAATAATCCGGAAGCTTTAGCGGTTCAGAAAGAGGCAATAGCTGCTGCTTCTGTAATGCCAACAGCTGTTACAGCCATTAAGAAGAAAAAGATTACAAATGACAGCAGTGAGAATGACGCGCCCATAGATGAAAAGTTAAGTCAAAAACAGTTATCTGTTTTCGAATATGCTTCTCAAGGAATGAGCGTGACCGATATTGCTAAGCAGATGAATATAGGGCAGGGAGAGGTTATGCTAATAATGTCCTTAAAAAACGAGGTAGAGTGATGGGAAACTATAACCTGAAAAATATACTGCTCGGGGTAGGAATTGGTCTTGTATTTTCGTCGACGATGAATATTAGTATGGGAAACAGGGAGCTGACATTGGAAGAAGTAAAGAACGAAGCACGAAAACATGGACTTGTCGTATATTCTACGGCAGATCCTTTTATATATGAAGATAAGATAAGGATAGAGATTAAAAACGACATGAAACCTGAGGGTATTGCCGAACTTCTGAAACAGAAAGGTATAATTGATGATACCGGAGCATTTCTTAATAAGCTAAAACAAGCAGGTAAGGAAACGAAGCTTCAGGAAGGAATTTATGAGATAACAAAAGGCTCTGATTATGATGAGATAATCAATATTTTGACACAATAAAACAGTAATTTCACATAAATATTTTAGTATTTGTTAGAATAGATATCAGATACCAGATGCCAGACACTAGACGCCAGATTTAGGGCAGGGCTTCGAAGAAAAGGTTTAAAAAATATTTATTGCCAATAAATATGTTATGTGATAAACTGTTATAGGTGAAAAACACACATGTTCTGATCCTTTGTGGGAGTGCTTTTAGAAAGTCCACAGAGGAAATGAGGACCATGGAGGAAAAACTTAAGGAGGTAAAAAATATGTCAGTAATCTCAATGAAACAACTGTTGGAAGCAGGTGTGCATTTCGGACATCAAACAAGAAGATGGAATCCGAAGATGGCAGAGTATATTTTTACTGAAAGGAATGGCATTTACATCATCGATCTTCAAAAAACCGTAAAGAAAGTTGAAGAAGCGTATAACTTTATTAAAGAAGTGTCAGCCTCAGGCAAAGATATACTTTTCATAGGCACTAAGAAACAAGCTCAGGAATCAATCGAATCAGAGGCGATAAGAGCCGGTATGTTCTATGTGAATCAGAGATGGTTAGGTGGAATGTTGACAAACTTCAAAACTATCAAGAGAAGGATCGAAAGATTAAGCGAGCTTGAGAAAATGGAAGAGGACGGAACATTCGAAGTTCTTCCGAAGAAAGAAGTAATCAATCTTAGAGCCGAAAAGGATAAGCTTCAGAAGAACCTGGGCGGTATTAAGAATATGAATGGCAATCCGGGAGCAATCTTTGTAGTTGATCCAAGAAAAGAAAAAATTGCAATACAGGAAGCACATATTCTCGGGATACCGATAGTAGCAATAGTTGATACCAATTGTGATCCCGAAGAAATTGATTATCCGATACCCGGTAATGACGATGCAATAAGAGCCGTAAAACTTCTTACTTCAAAAATTGCAGATGCTGTTATTGAAGCAAGACAAGGTGAGCAGCTTACTGAGTAAATGCTTAGTAAGAATATGAGGCGGCAACAGCCGCCTTTTTCATAAATTTAATTGGAGGCGAAGATTATGATTTCAGCTTCAGCTGTTAAAGAACTAAGAGAGCTAACAGGTTCAGGTATGATGGACTGCAAAAAGGCTCTAACCGAAAGCAATGGAGATATGGAGAAAGCAATAGAGTTTCTTAGAGAAAAGGGGCTTGCTGCTGCGGCGAAAAAAGCCGGAAGAGTTGCAAGTGAAGGAATAGTTGACTCGTATATACACGGTGGCGGAAGAATAGGAGTACTTATCGAAGTCAATTCCGAAACTGACTTTGTTGCTGCCAATGAAGAATTCAGACAGTTTGTAAAAGACATGGCAATGCAGGTTGCAGCATCTAATCCTTTATATGTTAAGAGAGAAGAGGTTGACTCTCATATTATTGAGAAAGAGCGTGAAATATACAAAGCTCAAGCCTTGAATGAAGGGAAGCCTGAAAAAATCATCGAAAAGATGGTTGAGGGCAGAATTGAAAAATATTACAAAGAAATATGCCTTTTAGAACAGCCCTTCATTAAGGATACAGATAAAACAGTACAGGAAGTACTTTCATCACTTATTGCCAAGATCGGAGAAAATATTTCCATAAGAAGGTTTGTCAGATTTGAAAGAGGCGAAGGCCTGGCTAAGAAAGAAGATAACTTTGCAGAGGAAGTTATGAGTCAATTGAATAAGTAAGGGAACACTTAGTGTTCCCTTTTTTTTGAAAGCAGAAGGATTTTTGATGAGGATGTAGAAAATTTGTATCATTGAATTCATATGTAAAATGTTTGGCACGAAACATATATTTGGAGGTATAATATATATGAGTGACGCAAAGTATAAAAGAGTGATACTAAAGATAAGCGGTGAAGCTTTGGCAGGGGATAAGTCTTTCGGATTGAATCACGATACACTCTTAGACATTGCAAAAAGAATAAAGCATTTGAGAGAACTACAAGTAGAAGTAGCTATAGTAGTCGGCGGAGGCAACTTCTGGAGGGGTAGAAGCGGCGAGGGAATGGACAGAACAACTGCAGACCATATGGGGATGCTGGCGACAGTCATAAATGCTCTTGCACTTCAGGATGCTTTGGAAGGCATGAATGTTGAAACCCGTGTACAAACAGCAATCGAGATGAGGCAGATAGCCGAACTTTATATTAGGAGAAGAGCTATAAGGCATCTTGAAAAAGGAAGAGTTGTAATATTTGCATCCGGAATCGGAAATGCTTACTTTTCAACAGATACAACTGCTGCTCTCAGAGCAGCCGAAATCGAAGCAGATATAATCCTTATGGCAAAAAAAGTTGATGGTGTATATGATAGCGATCCGGTAAAAAACAAAGAAGCAAAAAAATATGACAGGCTGTCATATATGGAAGTAATCAGCAAGGGACTAGGAGTAATGGATGCTACAGCAGCATCATTATGTCGGGATAATAAAATTCCTATACTTGTATTTGACTTAAAAAACCCCGATAATATAATCAAGGCTATAATGGGAGAAGAGATAGGTACAGTAGTAAAGGAGGATTAATAATATGACAACTGATATCGAAAAGGGCATACAAGAAAAAATGGATAAGACAATTACAGTATTGAAGCACGAGCTTGCTACCCTTAAAGCGGGACGAGCAAATCCAAGTCTTTTGGACAGAATTACTGTTGACTATTACGGAACAGTAACACCTTTAAATCAGCTGGCAAACATTGCTGCACCGGAGCCAAGAGTACTTACTATAAGTCCTTGGGATGTAAAATCTATTCCACTCATTGAAAAATCTATACTTAAATCGGATTTGAGCATTAATCCCTCTAATGACGGAAAAATGATAAGGCTTGTCATACCGCAGCTTACAGAAGAAAGAAGAAAAGATTTGGGGAAAGTAGTTAAAAAGTTAGGCGAGGAATCAAAAGTAGCAGTGAGGAACATCAGAAGGGATGCCAATGAACAGCTTAAGAAGCTGAAAAAGGATGGAGATATCAGCGAAGACGGTCTTAAGAAATCCGAGGATAGTATACAGAAAATCACAGACAAATTCATTAAAGAAGTTGACAAAGCTGTGGAAACAAAGGAAAAGGAAATAATGGAGGTTTAAACTCTTTGGACAATGTACCTCTAACAATAGGATATACGCTTGATTATGCTCTGCGGTTGATTGGTGATAAGCATAATATAACAATTAATTCAACTTCAACACCTTATGAAGATAAAAAGATGGAAAGACAGGGAAACACACCAATTGTCGTCAGACAGAAAACAGATAATGGCATAATAATACTTACGACATCATATTTTAAATAGTTTCCCTCACAATGAGGGATATTTTTTTAGGAGGTTCACTGATGCTTGGAGGAATTGATAAGGAAAGGCTTCCTATACACATAGCAATAATAATGGATGGAAACGGACGCTGGGCACAACAGAAGAACCTGCCGAGGGTAATGGGACACAAGGCAGGAATGGAAGCTTTAAAGAAAACAGTTAAAAGTTGCAGTGATTTGGGAATAAAGATATTAACAGTATATGCATTTTCAACGGAGAATTGGAAACGCCCCCAGGATGAAGTGAACTATTTAATGGGCTTACTTGTGGAGTACATGAGAAAAGAAGTAAATTCACTACATAAGAACAAAGTTAAGATAAAGCTTCTGGGAGAAATTGATGTACTCCCTGCTCAAACAAGAATCGAAATAGAAGAAGCTGTCAAGCTAACAGAGAATAATGTAGGCCTCCAGTTCAACATAGCACTGAACTATGGCGGCAGGGCAGAGATTCTGAAAGCCTGCAAGAGCATTATGCAAGATCTACTAAATGGAAATATAGATATGAATTCTGTTGATGAAAAAGTGTTTTCAGGATATTTATATACAGGATATGATCCTGATCCGGATTTGATAATACGAACAAGCGGCGAACAGAGGATCAGCAATTTCTTACTGTGGCAGGGAGCATACAGTGAAATGCTGTTAATAGACCAACTATGGCCGGACTTTGATGAGAGAATACTGCAAGAAGCAATAATGGAATATCAAAGCAGGAACAGACGTTTTGGTGCGTTGAAGTAGTGGAGGTAATTATGTTAAGAATAAGGATTTTGAGTGCACTGCTTGGTATACCGCTTATAGTTTTCATTTTGTACTCGAGAGGGCTGTATCTTTATCTCTTTACAGCAGCAGTCTCCTTGATGGGATTATTTGAATATTACAGAGCAATGAGCAATATTGGCATGAATACAAACAAAACAGTTGGATATATATCAGTTATTTTGTATTATGTCATGTTTCTACTTCCTATCACCTTCGATAGGCCGGGCTTTCTTATTGTACTCTCTGTTATCGCTTTACTCACATGGGAAATAATAAGACTAAAGCATAGTATTACTGAAATATCCATAAATATATTAGGAATAACTTATATACCTTTTCTTATAAGCCATCTTCTATTCATTGAAAACATGAAATACGGCAATATTATTTTGTGGCTTCCTTTCCTGACTGCGTGGTTTACAGATACCTTTGCCTATTTTGTAGGTATATATTTTGGGAGAAAAAAACTGTGCCCGAGTATCAGCCCCAAGAAGACAGTAGAAGGAGCCTTTGGAGGTATTGCAGGTTCGATTATATTTAGTATTATTACAGGTATAATATTAAACAATTATGGAATAGAAATAAGGCTGATACACTTTGTAATAACCGGCTTTCTCTGTGGTATTGCCTCAGAGATCGGTGATCTTGTCGCTTCATATATTAAGCGGTTTACGAGAATTAAAGATTTTGGGAACCTGATTCCGGGACATGGGGGTATATTGGATAGATTCGATAGTATTCTTTTTACCGTTCCGGTCATTTATTATTACTTTATTCTAATAGGAGATTTGATATAAATCAGGTTACGAGGTTTCGGGGTTCCGAGGTTGCGGGGATTAGGGATGGGCAATGGAGGAAGGATTGTATATGAAAGTAATTTCGATATTAGGGTCTACGGGTTCAATAGGTACACAGACCCTGAATATTGTAAGGGAATACAAGGAAGAATTCAGAGTAGATGCATTAGCAGCCTATTCAAACATTGATTTGCTGGAGGCGCAGGTAAGGGAATTTAAGCCTAAAATTGCCGCTATAGGAGATGCATCACAATATAAAGAGCTTAAGAGGCGGGTAGGAGGATTGACCTATGTTGCTGCAGACCGGGAAGGTGTAGTGGAGGCGGCGACTGCTGAAAGCTGTGATACTGTGGTTTCGGCGATTGTTGGTATAGCGGGACTCATTCCTACATATAATGCCATAAAAACAGGTAAGAATATAGCTCTTGCAAATAAAGAAACTCTTGTTACTGCCGGCAGGATTATAACCGAAGAAATAAAAAAGAACAATGTGAAGATGATTCCTGTTGACAGTGAGCATTCGGCAATATTCCAATGTCTTGCCAAAGGCAAACAAAATGAAGTATCAAAGATTATACTTACTGCTTCCGGAGGACCATTCAGAAACAGAACCTTGAAGGAACTGGAGAATGTTACTGTGCAGGATGCTTTAAAGCATCCGAATTGGTCTATGGGAAGAAAGATAACAATAGACTCTGCAACACTTATGAACAAGGGGCTTGAGGTTATAGAAGCCAGATGGTTGTTTGATATAATGCCGGAATCCATAGAGGTATGTGTTCATCCGCAAAGTATAATTCATTCGGCGGTGGAATTTGTTGACGGTGCAGTTATAGCTCAGTTAGGACTGCCTGATATGAAAATTCCCATACAATATGCTCTGACATATCCGGAAAGACTCCCTACAAACGGTGAAAAGCTTAATTTAACTGCTATAGGTGATTTAACATTTTATGAGCCTGATATGAAAAAGTTTAAGTGTCTGAAGCTTGCATTCAGGGCTCTTAGTATGGGTGACAGTGCATGTGTGGTTTTGAACGGAGCCAATGAAGAGGCAGTAAAATTGTTCCTTTCAGGAAAAATCAGCTTTCTTGCCATTGGAGATCTTATAGAAAAGACTTTGGATAAGCATAAGATAATTAGTAATATGAGTATTGATGAAGTGTCAGCTCTTGACCTATGGTCCAGAAAGACATTGACTAATCTGTATGAATTGGGGTGTATTAAATAATGTCAGTAATTGCAGCGATTGTGGTATTCAACTTAATTGTACTTGTTCATGAGGCAGGACACTTTGCCGCCGCTAGATTGGGCGGGATTAAAGTCGTAGAATTCGCTCTGGGTATGGGGCCAAAGATCATCGGGAAAAAATTCGGGGAGACAATGTATTCTTTAAGAGCTTTTCCAATTGGCGGATTTTGTCTGATGCTTGGGGAGGATGAGGATAACAATGCCCCGGGTGCCTTTAATAATAGTCCCATAATGACCAGGATATTTTCTGTTATTTCCGGTCCGCTATTCAATATAATCGTGACAATACTTATATACTCTATGATGATTGCTCCGGTTGCCGCTCCTATTGTTGGACAGGTGACAAAGGGAATGCCCGCAGAAGCCGCAGGGATAAAAGCCGGAGAAAAGATAGTTGAAATAAATGATGTCACAATTAATGACTGGAAGGATATAAAGCCTGAGGTTTCAAAACATGAAGGAAAACAAGTAACTGTAACGGTTGAAAAAAACGGAGTTCAGAAGGAAGTAAAACTTATTCCGGTTAAGAATCCCGGCACAGAAGATATTGTAATCGGCGTTACTCAAAAGGTTACAATAGCGGGATTCTCTATCAGGGAAGGAATAAATATGACTGTTAACATATCCAAAATGATGTTGAACTTTCTGGGACAGTTGGTTGTAGGCAAAGCAGACACAGATGAAGTAAGCGGACCTATTTCAATAATTGTTTACATGAATGAAGCTGCCAAGACAGGTTTTATCAGCGTGCTTTATCTCACAGCCATAATAAGCCTGAACCTTGGAATACTTAACCTGCTTCCATTACCTGCTCTAGACGGAGGAAGGCTGCTGTTTCTATTTATTGAACTGATTAGAAGAAAGCCTCTTCCTGCAGAAAAGGAAGGGATGGTTCATTTTGTGGGGCTTGTAGCTCTTATGATGCTGTCAATATTCCTTATGTACAAAGATATTATAAGATTTAACTTAATAGATATTTTCAGGTAGGGTGTTTTTATGGCAATATATACAAAAAAAATAAGAATCGGTGACAGGTATATAGGCGGCGGATTGCCGGTTCTGATACAGTCAATGACCAATACAAGGACTCAGGATAGATTGGCTACAATTGAGCAGATTAAGAGGCTGGAAGAGGCAGGTTGTGACATTATCAGAGTCGCAGTTCCCGATATGGAGGCTGCAGAGGCAGTAAAGGAAATTAAAAGAAAAATATCGATACCTTTGGTTGTGGATATACATTTTGACTATCGTCTGGCTATACAATCAATTATAAGCGGTGCCGATAAGATAAGGATAAACCCGGGGAACATAGGAGACAATGAAAGAGTAAGAAAAGTAATAGAAGCAGCAAAAGAGAGAGAAATACCAGTCAGAATCGGCATTAATTCCGGTTCATTGGAAAAAGAGGTGCTCAAGAAGTACGGAAGTCCTACAGCTGATGCGCTGGTAGAAAGTGCTTTGAACAACATAAAACTAATTGAGTCTATGAACTTTAAGGATATAGTAGTATCAATAAAGTCTTCAGATGTAATGTTGACAATAGAAAGCTACATGAAGGCTTCAAAAGTGACGGAATACCCGCTTCATTTAGGAATAACCGAGGCAGGGACCTTACTTTCCGGCTCTGTGAAATCATCGGTAGGATTGGGGATACTTCTGTATCACGGTATAGGGGATACCATCCGTGTATCCTTAACGGGAGATCCCACAGAAGAAATACATGCAGCAAAAGAGATACTCAGGAGTCTGAAGCTAATTAATGAAGGTATCGAGATAGTATCCTGTCCCACTTGCGGAAGAACCTGTGTAGACCTAATAAGAATTGCAGAAGAGGTTGAAAAAAAGATAAGATATATACATGTAAAAAAACCTATGAAAATTGCAGTTATGGGTTGTGCAGTAAACGGACCGGGAGAAGCCAAAGAAGCTGATGTCGGTATTGCAGGAGGGCAAGGAGAATTTTTGTTATTTCTAAAAGGTGAAATAATCAGAAAAATACCTCAGGAAAATGTTATCGATGAACTTATTAAGGAAATAGAAGCTATGCAATCAGTATAATTTTTGGATACTATGCCAATATAATACTAGTACCGTGCAATTCTTCAAGTTACATACAGCAGGGTATTACAAGGTACTATAAGGGATTCAAAAAGGAGGAAGCAGAATGAATGTAACAGCGGTGATTCCTGCCTATAATGAAGAACAGACAATTGCAGGCGTAGTAAAGTGTGTAAAGAGCATCGAAAAGATTCAAAAAGTAATTGTAGTCAGTGACGGTTCAACTGACAGGACTGCAGAAATAGCAAGAGATTGCGGTGCTGATGTCATAGAGCTCAATGAGAATGTAGGAAAAGGCGGTGCAATTAAGGCAGGGATAAATGAATGCGGAACTGAGATAATTCTATTTTTGGATGCAGATCTGATAGGACTTACGGAAAAACATGTTTTAGACCTAATAGAACCTGTTATTAATGATAAAGCGGATATGTCAGTAGGAATATTCAAAAAAGGAAGAATAGTAACGGACCTGGCCCAGAAGGTAACACCATATCTTTCCGGACAGAGGGCGATAAAAAAATCAATTATTGAAAAACTGCACAATATTGATATAACCAGATATGGTGTAGAGGTTGCTTTGACGAAATATGTGGAGAAGCATTCTGTAAGAGTACAGGAAGTAGACCTTCCGGACATGACCCATATAACAAAAGAAGAAAAACTGGGGCTTATCAAAGGTGTTCATGCACGACTTAAAATGTACTGGGATATTGTAAAGATTCTAAGCAGCTATAATATGAAAAAGGAATCAAAGTAACTCGGAGGTTAATATGCAAGATGACATGAGATTGGATTCGAATTTTTTTCTGCAATATAAGGACAAGTTCGAATTAAAAAAGATTAGAGTTTTAAAAAAAGCAAGGGAATGGGAGATAATAATTAGCTTGAAGGGGGCACCTTCTATTTCCGAGCTTGGAGAAATCGAATCAGCCATAGCAGAATATTTCAAACTAAACAAAGTGCGAATAGTAATTGATGAATCATCAGTTAACATAGATGCAGATGAGCTTACAGAATTACAATGGGAGGAACTAAAGAAGATAATAATTGCCAACAACCCGTCTTTTACGGGTTTTCTTATGGATGCTGTCATAAAGCCGGAAAATAAAATTATTAAGATTATGGTGAAATCCGAGGAAGCGGCAGAATACCTCACCTCTAAAAAGTGTAACGATATTTTGGCACGGTATATTAGTGATTATTTCAATATCAAATTGAGGGTGTTAATAAGCTTTGATGATGAAGAAAAGCTATGCGAGGATGAATATTTAAAGTGCTATTTTGAAGAAGAAAACAGAATAATAGCGGAAGCACTTAAGAATAACAAAAATAGCAGCAGCAACAGCTCTGCAGCCTCGAACAAGGACGAACTTATAATGGGAAGACCTTTTAAAGATACTCCTGTGAGTATAGCTTCAATAACTGAGGATTCAGGAAGGGTTGTAATCCAAGGTTGCATGTTCAACACAGAAATAAAAACACTGAATAATGGCAAAACCATAATAACATTCAATATAACAGATAATACAAATTCAATTACTGCAAAGATTTTTATCAGGGAAGAAAATGATTTTGCTAAATTGGCTTCAAATATTATTGACGGCAGGTATGTGCGGTTAAAAGGCGATGTCCAGTATGATAAATTTATAAAAGAGTTGGTAATATATCCAAATAATATATCAGCAGCTGAAAAATCAATACGTACGGATAACGCCGAAATGAAAAGAGTTGAACTTCATGCCCATACAGGGATGAGTGCTATGGATGGCATTTGTTCTGCGTCAGATCTTGTTAAGAAAGCAAAAGCCTGGGGACATAAGGCAATTGCCATTACAGACCATGGTGTAGTACAAGCATTTCCTGAGGCCTATGAAGCGTCTAAAACCCATGGAATAAAGATTATATACGGGGTTGAGGGCTATTTTGTTAATGATGGAGTACCCATAGTCTATAATCCGGTAAGTAGAAGCTTTGATGAAGAATTTACAGTATTTGATATTGAGACCACGGGACTTTCTCCCACAAAAGACAGAATAACAGAGATTGGTGCTGTAAAAATTAAACAGGGTAAGATCACGGACAGGTATTCAGAGCTTATAAATCCTGAAATCCCAATACCTGATAATATTACACGGCTGACCGGAATAACAGATTCAATGGTTAAAGACAAATATACAATCAAGGAAATATTGCCGGGATTTCTTGAGTTTGTGGGGGACTCACCTTTGATAGCCCACAATGCAAGCTTCGACAGTGGTTTTATCAGGGCTAAGGCAACAGATTTAGGCTTGACAGTAAATAATCCTATAATAGATACACTTCAGCTTTCAAGGCTGCTATTGACCGGTTTAAAAAGACATAAACTTGAAATGGTATGTGAACACCTGAATATAAGTCTTGATAACCATCATAGAGCGGGTGATGACGCAGAAGCAACAGCAGAAATAATGCTTAAGTTCATTGAAATTATGAAGAACAAGGGAATCGAAAACTTAATTGATATAAACAAACTCATAGCAGAAAAAAGAAATCATAAAACAAGTGAATACTATCATATTATTCTATTGGTCAAGAATATGACAGGATTAAGGAACTTGTATGAGTTGATTTCAAAGTCACATTTGGATCATTTTTATAAAAAACCAAGAATACCGAAAAGCCTGCTTATGCAATATAGGGAGGGTTTGATAATAGGTTCTGCCTGCGAATCAGGTGAAGTTTTTAAAAGTATTCTTAATAATCTGGATGAAAACACAATCTATGAAAATGCAAGATTCTATGACTATTTGGAAATACAACCCAACGGCAACAACGAGTTCCTGGTAAGAAACGGTATGATTGCCGGTAAAATTGAGCTTGAAGCAATAAACAGGCGGATTGTTGAACTGGGCAAGAAGTTGAATAAGATGGTAGTTGCTACAGGGGATGTGCACTTTCTTGAACCTGAAGATGAAATATACAGACGAATAATAATGGCCGGGCAGGGTTATTCCGATGCAGATGAACAAGCGCCCTTATACTTTAAGACAACGGATGAAATGCTGGCGGAGTTTGAATATCTTGGCAAGGAAGCTGCATTTTCGGTTGTTGTGCTGAATCCCAACAGGATACTGGAGCAGATAGAAGATATTATTCCAATACCCGAAGATACTTATCCGCCCAAAATAGAGGGAGCTGAAGAGCAGATAAAGGAAATGACCATGAAAAAGGCCCATGAGCTTTATGGAGAAGCACTGCCGGAGGTTGTGGAAAAAAGGCTTGAAAAAGAGCTTAATTCAATAATAAACAACGGTTATGCAGTCATGTATGTTATAGCGCAAAAGCTTGTTGCAAAGTCTATGGAAGATGGTTATCTGGTAGGCTCAAGGGGCTCTGTAGGTTCTTCGTTTGTTGCGACAATGTGTGGTATTACTGAAGTTAATCCACTGCCGCCTCATTATCTGTGCCCAAAATGCAAATATACCCACTTTTTCCTTGACGGATCTATAGAATCAGGAGCAGACCTTAAAGCTGACAATTGTCCGCAATGCGGGACGGTACTTAGAAAAGAAGGTCATGATATACCTTTTGAGATGTTCTTGGGCTTTGAAGGAGATAAAGAGCCTGATATTGACCTGAATTTTGCAGGAGAGTATCAGCCTGAGGCTCATAAATACACAGAAGAACTATTCGGGACCGGAAATGTCTTCAGGGCGGGAACCATAGGTACAATAGCAGAAAAAACAGCTTACGGGTTTATAAAAAAATACTATGAAGAAAAGGAGATTAAGATAAACAACGCTGAGGCAAACAGACTTATCAAAGGCTGTACCGGGATTAAGAGGACAACAGGGCAGCACCCGGGGGGAGTCATGATAGTACCGGATTATACAAACATATATAATTTTACTCCTATTCAGAGACCTGCTGACGATACCGGATCCTCGATAATAACTACACATTTTGACTATCATTCCATAAGCGGGAGGCTTTTAAAGCTGGATATACTGGGACATGATGTTCCGTCAATAATAAGAATGCTGGTTGATATAACCGGCTTTGATGTAAATAATATACCCTTGGATGATCCAAAGACAATGAGCCTGTTTACATCAGAAGACGTACTGAACATTAGTCTCAAAGATATCGACTGTAAGGTTGGAAGTCTTGGAATACCGGAATTCGGGACAAAGTTCGTACGGCAGATGCTTATGGACACACAGCCCCGAACATTTGCTGAGTTGGTAAGAATTTCAGGGTTGTCTCATGGTACAGACGTATGGCTCAATA
>JAQVFD010000004.1 GCA_028697435.1 Clostridiaceae bacterium | reverse complement strand
TTGATTACTTCAAGACCTTAGTTCTTATTTGATATAATATAAATAAAAAGTGCCTGGCGCTTTAGGAGGGGCAAACATGAAAAAAACACAGGAAATGATAAAAGAATCAACTATTTGGGCAGGGCTGAACAGGCCGGACATATCCATACAGGAGGCGGATATCATTGTTTTCGGTATTCCTTATGACGGGGGAGTAAGCTTTAGGGATGGGGCCAAAGACGCACCTGCAGCCCTTAGGGAAATCACATACACAATAACTCCTACTACTGAGTATTTCGAGGACATATCAGAGCTCAATATACTGGATATCGGTGATTTTGAAGAACCCACCCGGGAGGATTTGTTTAAGAAAGTTGAAAACAAGGTTAGTGAGCTTGTGAAGCAGAACAAATTCTTTACGATGATTGGAGGAGACCATTCGACAACAATACCTGTGCAAAGGGGAATCAACAAGTCATTAAGTGAACCTTTTGGAATTATACATATCGATGCTCACTTTGATCTTTGCGATGAGTTGGAAGGGGATACGCTTTCCCATGGTTCCACTGAACGCAGGGCACTTGAACTGAATAATGTTGCTTCAACTGAAAATATATTCTTTATTGGTATTCGTTCTATTGAAATGGATGAATTGGCTTTTATGAAAAATAACAAGGTTAATGTCATTAATGCTCATGACTTTCATAGCCTCGGTGTCAACAAAGTCGTTGAAGCAGTAAAGGCACAAATGGGAAGATTCAACAAGATTTATCTGACATTGGATATTGATTGTCTCGACCCCGCATATGCTGCGGGAACAGGAACACCTCAATTCGGAGGTCTATACTCCAGGGACCTTTTGAATTTGCTTAAGGGGATATTTGAACTTCCGATAATCGGTTTTGATGTGGTTGAAATTGCACCAAAGTTGGATCCCTCATTAACTTCACTGTTTGCCGGCAGAAAGATTATTACGGAATGCTGGGGTCATTATTTTAGGCGGATATATGAAAAACGATGACTATATAAGCGATCCTATTCTATTTAAAAGATATAGTAGTGCCAGACATCAAGGTACTTAAAATTGAGATGCATGAATTCAATGTAATATGTTTGCTGAAAAACATATAGATAGGTGAAGGAGCGAATTTTAGTGGTTAAGGTAATTATTCAGGAGTGCAGCGAATATGAAATAAACAGTTTGATACTAAAAATCAACGATGGGATAGAAAGATTGGGAGGATGGGATTTATTTGTACGTCCCGGAGATATAGTTTTGCTTAAGGTAAACCTTATAGGTCCAAAACCATCTGAATCAGCGGCTATAACCCATTCTGAATTTCTCCGTGCAATTGTAAGGATTTTGAAGCAGCGTGGATGTGAAGTGTGGATAGGCGATAGTTCGGGGGGTGCTATTGCCGGTATAGCACCTACCGCAAAAAGTTTTAAGGTATCAGGTTATGAGGAAGTAGCAAAGGAAGAAGGAGCTATTATAAAGAACTTTGACAGTGAAGGGGTTATGGAGGTATGTTCTAAAAGCAAATATGGGGAAACGATGTATCTTGCGAAACCTATTTTTGATGCGGATGTTGTTATAAACTTGCCAAAATTAAAAACACATTCAGCAGGTATTTATACAGGCGCTGTTAAAAATGTATTCGGATGCATTCCCGGCTTGCGAAAAGCAAAATATCATAAAATGGCTCCCAACCCTAAAGACTTTGGCGAAATTCTGGCAGATATTCATCAAAGTGCAAAATTTCAACTGCACATTATGGATGGTATTTATGCTATGCAAGGTGAAGGTCCAACTGCAGGAGATGTTTACCTTGGGAATAAAATACTTATGAGTACGGATCCCTTGGCATTAGATACTGTAGCGATTAATATGATAGGTATGAAGATAGAAGAAGTACCTAACTTAAGTGCAGCTATAGAGAGGGAGATAGGGGAAAGCAGATTAGAGAATATAACAATTGATGGTGATTTCAAAAGCGTTCCACAATTAGAAGGTTTTAGACTGCCGAAGCGGTATAAAGGCAGTAACAGGAGAAACTATAACGTACTGATTAAGGTGATTGACTTCTTTAAGACGGCACCAAGGATTAATAGAAAAAAGTGCAGGAATTGCAATGTATGTGTTGAGAGCTGCCCAGTAAAAGCGATTAATACAGATACCAAACAAATAGATTATAAGATTTGTATTGAATGTATGTGCTGTCATGAATTATGTATGCATAAGGCAGTGGAGCTAAAGAAGGAGAATCTTTTAGCCAGAATATTCGACAGCCTCAGCTTTGGTAAATACAGATAAGATTATGGTGCTTGCCATTTATAGGAGGACATATGAAAAACAATGGCTACATAAGCGTAATAGGCGGTTCCAATATGGACATTATTGGCTTTCCATACAAAGAGCTTATTCTTAAAGATTCAAATCCGGGTCAGGTTAAGATTGCTTTAGGCGGGGTGGGCAGAAACATTGCCGAAAACCTTGTTCATTTAGGTGTCCCTACAAAGCTGATAAGTGCAATCGGTGAAGACATTTACGGAAAGAGAATTTTAGAGCATGCAATTAGTATCGGTCTGGATATGAGTAGTTCTCTGATATCGAGCCAAATACCTACATCTGTTTATTTAGCTATACTTGATGAAAAAGGAGATATGATGGCAGCTATCAATCATATGAAGGTATTGGATGAAATATCCGTTGAATTCATTCAAAATAAAAAACAAGTGATAGAGAACTCGAAGATATGCATAATAGATACTAATATTCCTACCGACGTCATAGATTATATTTTAGATAATTTTAAAAGCACTGATTTTTTCTTGGACACTGTATCAGGTGTAAAAGCTCAAAAGGTTAAAAACAGAATTGGGGCATTTCATACCATAAAGCCAAACAGGCTCGAAGCGGAACTCCTGTCGGGTATTAAAACAGACAGCTTTGCTAATATGATAAAAGCGACCGAGTATTTTCTTACCCAGGGCGTAAAAAGGGTTTTTATCACATTAGGAGCCGATGGAGTGTTTTTTAACGATGGAAGTATCCATAAATTGATACCTAATCCCAAGATAAAAGTAGTCAATGCAACCGGCGCCGGAGATGCGTTTTTAGCAGCGTTAGCCTTTTGTCACTTCAATAATTACGGCATTGATGAAAGTGCACGTTTTTCAATGACAGCCGCGATTTTAGCATTAAGTTATGAAGAAACAATAAATCCGGGCATTTCCGAAAAAAATGTAAAAAACAAAATGAAGGAGATAGGATTATGCTAGAAAAATACTTGAATATCAATCCCGAGGTAAAAAAGGCTTTAAAGGACGGACAGGCAGTGGTTGCGCTGGAGTCAACCATTATTTCACATGGCATGCCTTACCCCAAGAATGTCGAAACCGCTCTTGCGGTTGAACAAATTGTCAGAGATAATGGTGCAATTCCCGCGACCATCGCCATAATAAAAGGTAAATTAAGAGTTGGTCTGACACCTGAGGAAATAGAGTATCTGGGAAAAGGCAATGATATTGTAAAAGCAAGCCGCAGGGATATACCCTTTATAGTTGCCAAAGGATTGGATGGAGCTACGACAGTTGCAGCTACTATGATCATTGCAAATTTAGCCAATATTAAGGTATTTGCTACAGGTGGTATAGGCGGAGTCCACAGAGGTGCACAGCAGACTTTTGATATTTCGGCAGATCTGCAGGAATTAGCCCAAACAGATGTTGCGGTTGTCTGTGCGGGCCCGAAATCTATTCTCGATATTGGTTTGACATTGGAATACCTTGAGACTCAAGGAGTGCCAATAGTTGGCTTTGGAACGGATGAATTGCCGGCTTTTTACACTTCCAAAAGCGGATTTGGCGTAGACTATAGAGTTGATAAAGTGGAAGAGCTGGCGGAAGCATTAAAAATAAAATGGGATTTGGGACTAAAAGGCGGGGTTGTAATAGCAAATCCTATACCGACAGAATTTGAGATGAATCCCGCTGTAATAAACGGGGTAATAGGTTCCGCTCTTAAAGAAGCAGAAGAGAATGGCATAAAAGGGAAGGAAATCACTCCATTTCTGCTGGATAGGGTTATAGAACACACATCCGGTGCCAGCCTGGATTCCAATATTCAGCTTGTATATAACAATGTAAGGGTCGGAGCACAAATAGCAGTCGAGTTAAGCAGGAAAGCAAATAATAATTGCATCTGATTTGCATACGGTGTCCTAAAATCAACATAATCAGAAAGAGAATATTCCCGGGGCGACCAGTGGTCAGGTTTACATTATTTCAAGCCTGACCACCATCCGGGAGCCACGGCTCTAATATTTTATAGGGTATTTTTACTCCACTGATGCTTTCTCCAATTATAACAGCAGGTTTGATTTTTCCATGATAGTCGCTCCCTCCTGATGCATAAAGCTTGTGCTCGTTGCAATAATCAAGAAGGTAATTTGTCTTATCCATTGAATGAAGTGAATGATAACATTCTATTCCGTCCAGTGCATTTAAGGATATGATTGAATCAAGAAATTTATCATAGTCATCTACTATGTACCCATATATATGAGCAAGGAATGCTTTTCCCCCTGCTTTTTTTATCAAATCAGCAGCTTTCTGTATGGTAGGATAATTCTTCATCTGATCCAGGAAAAACGGACTGTCAGCATTAGTAACGCACGTTCTGTAGAATGCGTTAATATTTTCCCATACTTCCTTTGAAAAATGTTTTTCATTTTCAGGGTAACTTTTTATATCGGAATGCATCACTTGTGTTGCAAAATATTTACCACCCCTGATGGATAGAGTTCTGCTGAACTTTATACCTAAGTTTTTGCATACATCTTTCATCTTACTAAGGTACTCATTTTCTCTTTCAAAGAACCTTTCATCAGATATAATTCCGGATTCTGCTATGGATTCAAGATCTATATCATATCCTAGTATTTCGACAGGCTTACCCTCATGTACAGCTGAAAATTCACAGCCGGTGATAATATTACCGGTAAAATAGTCATTTACCTTTATTTTCTCAAGCTTTTTGTAAGCACCTATCGAATCATGGTCCGTAATTGATATGTATTTCAATCCGGCTGATTGCGCTTTTGTAATTATTTCTTCCGGTTCTTCTGAACCATCAGATGAAGTTGTGTGAATATGTAAGTCTATCATTTTGTACAGCTCCCTGCATTTTATTTACACTTTATTCTATATCACTTTACATGTTATGGCAACAGCAGTCGTATGGTATCGGGTATGACAATTGCTGTGCCGCAATAATGGCACTTAGATATTATATTACTATCTGCATACTGAGTCGTAAAATCCAGAATACAAACATAGAATTTATTAGTCACTATGCTATAATTAATCTATTTCAGATGAAGGATTTTAACCGATATGAAGAGTATTGATACAAAAAAGTTCTTTCCAAGAAGGTTTGTTGATAATGTCAAAATTGTAACTGCTATAGCAGTACTGATATATCTTATGACTTCCTTATACTTTATGAATCATTTCTTTTTTAATACAGTAATAAATGGAGTGGATGTCTCATTAATAGCCCATGATGAAACAGCCGATATTATTATAAAATATATTAAGAATTACAGTCTTCAATTGATTGAAAGGGACGGTGAAACAGAAGAAATCTTAGGGCAGGATATTGGGTTGGAATACAACAAAAAAAATAGTATTTATAAGATATATAAAGCGCAAAGCTCTATTAAATGGCCAATTTCATTATTTATAGATCAAAAGTATTATGTTAAAAATTTGTTTACATATAACAAAGAATTCTTAAATGAAAGAATAAGTAGTTTAAACTGTTTGAATAAAGTAATTATCGAACCGCAAAATGTTCGATTTGAATATTCATATGGCTGTTACGAAGCAATAGAAGAAGTAGCCGGGAATAAGATTCATAATGGCAGGTTATATGAAGCAATAAAAAAGTGTGTATCAAAAGGGCAAACAAAATTGGATTTAGATAAGGACCTTTGCTACATAAATCCCAAATACACCTTAAGCTCTGAAAAAACTTCGCAAACTCAGAACCTTCTGAATAAGCATGTATCAACAAGAATCACATATATACTCAGAAACGGGTATGAAATATTGGATCATAACACAATAAACAAATGGCTTAGTGTTGATGAAGACTTGAAAGCGGTAATAGATGAAAAAGCCGTCAGGAACTATGTAAAGAGCTTGAGTAAAAAGTATGATACGGCAGGCGCAGTAAGGAATTTTAAAACATCTGTGAATAAAGTTGTAGAAGTTGAAGGAGGTTATTATGGATGGAAGATGGATGTTGATGCTGAAACGAAAGAGCTAATAGAAAATATTAAGCGCGGCGAAGTGCTTGAAAAAGAACCTGTATATGCTCAAAAGGCTTTATTCCGGGGTGAAGATGACATAGGCGATACCTATGTAGAGATCAGTTTAACAAAGCAGTATTTATGGTTTTACAAAGCCGGGAAGCTTATAGCACAAGGTCCCATAGTATCAGGCAATCCCAACAGAGGAAACGCCACCGATCTCGGTGTGTATATGCTGAATTATAAAGAGACTGAGACTACTATCAGGGGTCCCGGTTATGAAGCCGAAGTAAACTATTGGATGCCTTTCAATGTGAATACAGGCATACATGATGCCGGTTGGAGGTATTCTTTCGGCGGAAACATCTATAAGAAGAATGGAAGTCATGGTTGTATAAATGTTCCGCTATACCTGGCTAAAAAGATTTATGAAAATATAGATGAGGGGACACCTATAATTTGTTATGAAGATGAGTAAAAAATCCCAAGTGAGGAATAATAAAGATGACACATTTATTGTGTTATATGCTATTATACTACTAAGTAGATATTAGTATTGCTTGTTGTTTTTCATGGACAAGCTTCATAAGAGAGGATGAAGTAGAGGATGAGAAAAAAAGGCAGTAAAATAGGAATGGTTTTTCTATTTATTATTATGGCGATTGCGTTAACTGCAAACGTTACATATGCCGATTCAGATTCGTCACAGCCGAGCAATTGGGCGAAAGCGGAAATTGAAAAAGCAATAGAAATTAACCTTCTTCCGGAAAGGCTTCAAGGAGAATACAAAAGCAATATCACAAGAGAAGAGTTCAGTGAAGTTGCCGTTAGCTTATATGAGGCTCTAAGCGGAAAAGAAGGAGTTTTACAGGAAGAGAATCCCTTCACCGACACACAAAATACGCAAGTAAGGATAGCAAATGAGCTAGGAATAGTAAAAGGCGTAGGGGACGGAAGATTTGCTCCCGATTATGCCATAACCCGCCAGGAAATCAGTGTTATGCTGTATCGCACATTGCAGGCGGCAAAGCCTGAATATAGCTATACGGAAAAGTATGAGCATATATTTGCCGACTATGATATGATTTCATCATGGGCAAAAGAAGCAGTATGCTATTTATACGTTATGGAGATTACAAACGGAGTCGGAGACAATCGGTTCAGCCCTAAAGGAAATACATCCAGAGAAGAAGCTATAATACTTGCAAAAAGAATGTATGAAAAATCGATTGCATCTAAAAATAGTATGATGGCATCCAGAGATGGGATAAGCAGAAAAGAAAGCAATACAACACTAGAATTGGCAAAACTCCTGGCCGAGGAAATGGGTAAGCCATATAAATGGGGAGGAACGGGACCTAATGGTTATGACTGCTCCGGACTTGTTTATTCCATATTCGGCAAGCTTGGTATATCACTGCCGAGAACGGCACGGGAACAGGCTTCAATGGGGACCTATGTATCAAAGGACGAGCTGCAGTATGGTGATTTGGTGCTTTTCGCAAGGGATGGAAAAAATATTCATCATGTAGGAATATATGTAGGAGACGGGGTTATGGTGCATTCACCGCAAACGGGAGACGTGGTTAGAAAAACAACAATCATGTCGGGATATTATGAAAGATGTTATTATACAGCCAGAAGGATTATCGAATAATAGAGAAAGTAGCCGGACCGGGTATTGAGACTGATGCCCGGTCTTTGTTTTTTGGATTGCTATATAATGCCTGATATGGTAATATTGCCATATTGGATTTTATTTTTTTGAGTGGTTAAATTTTTGAGTAAGGGGTTAGATAAAGTGAGTTATTTCAGCTCCTATAGGGGACTACCCAAGAGCGTTTACATTGTATTTTTTGCCCAGATAATCAATCGCTTTGGTGATTTTGTACTGCCATTTCTGAGTCTGTTTCTTGTTAAAAAGCTTGGATTAAGCTATCAAGATGCAGGGATTGCAGTTATGCTGACTTCCTTGTCAACAATTCCCGGCTCTTTTACCGGAGGAAAGATTGCTGATCATATCGGCCGCAAGAAGTCTTATGCATTCTTCCAATTAAGTGCGGCAGTATGTATGTTTTTATGTGCTTTTTTGGGAAATCCACAATGGATTATATTTCTAATATGCATGGCTTCATTTTTTAACGGAGCAGTCCGTCCAATCATATCAGCCATTATCACTGATGTTTTGCCTGCAGAAAAGAGAAAGATGGGATTTTCATTATCCTATCTGGGGATAAATCTCGGAGTATCCCTGGGACCTCTTGTCGCAGGTTTCCTATTTAACCACTATATACCTCTTATATTCATCGGCGATGCAATAACTTCATTGATAGCTGTTGTTTTGGTCTTGACAAATGTTGAGGAAACCTTACCTGATTACTCAAATAGCACATGCTTAAATGAAGAAGAGAAAAGTGAAGAGGGTAATGCCTTATCTGTCTTAATGAAAAGACCCAAAATACTATTTTTTCTTATTATCAATGTCTTTTTTAATGTTGTATATACACAGCACTCTTTTTCACTGCCTATGATTCTGGATGATGTTTTTGGCAGCAACGGAGCAAGCAACTTTGGAGTTATTATGAGTTGCAATGCATTGACAGTCATAGTATTGACAATGTTCATAACCCATGCTACAAGGAAGTGGAAGTCATTAAATGCCATCTCTATAGCAGGGATCCTATACGCCATTGGATTCGGGATGATAGCATTTATAAGTTCAATGCCCTTGTTTCTACTGTCCACTATAATTTGGACAATAGGTGAGATAATAATGGTAACAAACTTTGGAGTATACATAGCAAATAATACTCCGCAAAACTTCAGGGCAAGGTTCAATGCGATATCCTCCCTAAGTTGGGCTGTTGGGGCAGCCTTAGGGACATCGTTAATGGGCAGGTATATGGATTTTTTTGGTGTGAAGGCTGTATGGCCCTTGCTCTTCTACCTGGGACTTGCAGGGTCAGCGGGAATGTACATGCTCGAGTTCCGAAGCAATATTAAGATAAACAGATCGAAGGAACTTAATTAATATTTACTTCCAGGCATATTTCATTACAATTTGGAAACTTAGGGCAATTTATGCAGTCTGTCCAGATCTTTTGAGGCATGGAAGCTTTATCTATAACACTGAAGCCTAATTTCTTGAAAAAATCAGGCTGATAAGTCAATGTGAATATTTTTTGTACTTTCAATTCTTTCGCTTCTTTTGATATAAACTCAACTATCTGTTTGCCGAAGCCTTGTCGTTCCATACCGTTCTTAACTGCCAGGGTCCTCAATTCCGCCAGATCGTTCCAGTAGACATGCAGCGCACCGAGGCCTATAATTTGTCCATCTGTTTCGATAACAACAAAATCACGAATATTTTCATATAAAGCGCTTCTGGAACGGGGAAGCATCTGACCCTTGCTTGCATAATAATTCACTAATTCATACATTTCTTCAACGTCCGGTAATATTGCCTTGCGAATAATCATCTACAACACCTGCCTTAATATAATATAATGATAATAATAACAGAGACTGAATAAAAATGCAATAACAATGCATATATAGTTACAAAATTTCGAAGCTGCTTAGTTAATACCGGATATATATACAAATTTTAGTACAATAAAAGGAAGCTTTGCGTTATAATGTTCATATATATAAATGAAGCTGGGAGGAATAAAAGATGAATGGGACACCTCTGGTGACTAAAGTAAAAGAAATCATTGATAAGTATAACGGATCACAAGAGAGACTGATACAGATACTACTGGATTTGCAGAAGGAATCAGGACAGAACTATTTACCGGAAGACTGCATTGAAGAAGTATCAAGTATACTTGATATGCCATTAGGTAAGGTATTTGAGGTCGCCACGTTTTATTCAATGTTTAATAATGAGCCAAAGGGAAGATATGTTATTGAAGTTTGCAAGAGCGCACCATGCCATGTAACAGGTTCCAAGAATGTGGCAAAAATGTTTGAAGATGCTTTGAATATTAAGATGGGAGAAACTACATCGGATAATATGTTTACTCTGCAATATTCAAGCTGCTTTGGAGGTTGTGATGTCAGCCCCGCCATAAAAATCAACGAGATCATATATGGGAATCTGACGATGGAAAAGATTAATGAAATTATTGATATGTATCGGAGGAAATAGGCCATGGCAAAGATAGTCAAACTAATTTCGAAGAACTGCGGCAAAATAATCCCCGGTTCAGTAGAGGATTATGTAAAGGCAGGGGGATACAAAGGCTTAAAAAAAGCTATGAAAATGGATCCAAAGGAAATAATCGAAGAGGTTAAAAAGTCAGGCCTTATGGGAAGAGGCGGAGCAGGATACCCTACGGGCAAGAAATGGGAACAGGCATATGCAAATTCAAGGAAACCGGAATATGTTGTATGTAATGGTGATGAAGGAGAACCCGGTACTTATAAGGACAGGCTCATACTGAGCCAGGATCCTTTGCGCTTGATTGAAGGAATGACCATTGCGGCATATGTCTTTAATATTAAAGAAGGATATATATATGTCAGGGGTGAATACCTGGATTTGCAGGAGACCATTAACAGTGCCATAAAGAATGCAGAAGAGGCAAATTACCTGGGAGAAAATATTTTAGGCTCTGATTTCAGCTTTCACATTAATGTGGTCTGGGGTGCAGGTGCTTATGTATGCGGAGAAAACACTGCTTTGCTAGAGTCTATAGAAGGAAAATCCGGCAGACCGCGTAAAAAGCCGCCTTTCCTTACACTTGTAGGACTGCATCAAGCACCTACCTTGTTGCAAAATGTAGAGACCTACAGCAACATTTCCTATATCGTGGAACATGGCGGAGAAGAGTATCATAGCTATGGAACAGAATACAGCGGCGGCACCAAATTGGTTTGCCTGTCGGGAAATATTGCAAAAAAAGGTGTATATGAAATACCTTTCGGTACCCCTATAAGAGAAATAATATATGAAATTGGCGGAGGTATTCCGGGAGGCAGAAACCTTAAGTTTGTCCAATTAGGAGGTTCCTCAGGGGCATGCTTTAAAGATGAAAAGCTTGATACACCTATGTGCTACAAAGCCTTGCAAGATAACGGTTTGAAGCTTGGCTCGGGCGCATTGTTGGTTATTGATGACTCTAATTGTGTAATAGACTTTCTGAAATGTATTACAGAGTTTTTTATTCATGAATCCTGTGGAAAGTGTACACCATGTCGTGAAGGCAACACAAGGCTGTTAGAGCTCTTAGACAAGTTTTCCAAAGGGAAGGCAGAAAAAGAAGACATAGACAGATTATGTGAAATTTCAGGCTTGATGAAAAGAGCGTCATTTTGCGGATTGGGACAGGCGGCCACAACAGCCCTTGCCGATTGTATCAAATATATGAAGGATGAGTTTTTAGAACATGTAGACGGACATTGCAGGGCAGGAGTCTGCAGCATGTCCGGTAAGGAGGAAAGATGATTGAGTATGAGGGGCAATACCCTGTATATGAGATTTCAGCCTCAAAGATAAAAAGCAACGCGCGTAAAATATACGAGATGTGCAAGACCAACGGAATAGAGCCGGCAGGCGTTGTGAAAGGTTTTAGCGCAATACCGGAAGTAGCGGAATTATTTATACAGGCAGGCTTTAAGACATTAGGGGATTCAAGAATGAAGGAAATAATAAGGCTCCGGGCAGCTGATATCAAAGGGGAGCTTATGCTTATCCGAATTCCTATGCCATGTGAAATACCTGAGCTTGTGAAATATGCCGACTCAAGTCTGAACTCTGAAATTGAAACAATCAGACTTATTAATAAAGAAGCAGAGTTGCAGCAAAAGCTTCATGGAATCATACTAATGGTTGATTTAGGGGACTTGAGAGAAGGCTTTTTTTGCAGGGAAGAAGCAGTTGAGGTGGCTAAAGTTGTTGAAGGGCTGTCGAATGTCAAACTGCTGGGTATCGGTACCAATTTAGGATGCTATGGTTCCATAAAGCCTTCTGAAAAAAACCTGGGAGAGTTGTGCGAGCTGGCAGAGGTCATCGAAAAGGAAATCGGAAGAAGCCTTGAGATAATATCAGGGGGAGCTACTTCATCTTTGTCGCTATTAATAGATGGCAGGATGCCTGAGCGTGTAAACCACCTAAGAATAGGCGAGGCAATCATTACGGCAAAGGACTTCCCTTATATTTGGGGTTTGGAAATGCCGGGGATTTACCGGGATCCTATGGTGTTGAAGGCGCAGGTGGTGGAAGTTAAAGAGAAACCAAGCTATCCCATAGGAGAAATATTTATAGATGCCTTTGGAAACAGACCTGTTTATACCGACAGGGGAATGCGAAAAAGGGCTATACTTGCGGTGGGGAACAAGGATGTGGGAGACATTTCAAAGCTTAAACCAAGACATGATGGAATTGAGATAATAGGGAGCAGCAGTGACCATTTGATACTGGATGTAGAAGATTATACAGGTGAAGTCAGGGTGGGAGATGTGTTGGAATTTGATACCTTTTATGCGGCAATGGTATTTTTGTGTTCCAGCGACTGTGTAAGAAAGGTAGTTGTTGAGTAAATTTACCGGATAAAAAAATCAGGAATTGAACAGTATAGTGTTTAATTCCTGATTTTTTTTATTGCTTCAATGCTCCACCAGGCTGGTGATAGGAACTTCCATTTTTCTCGAGGGTTGCTCAAGATGATGGATATTGGCAATTCCGGTCTTTTCGTCAACATTTTCGATATATATCGGTACTCCGTTATAGGTTACATGAGTCATAATTGATGAAGCAGTAATGGCCTTGGCGCGTCTTCTATCCATGTTATAAACCTCCCGGCATTATTTTTATTAATAATAGTTTCTACATAAAATCATTCAATTATACTTTTTGTGGGGCTTAAATTGTCAAGCAATAACAACTAAAAAAACATATATATACCGTGAAAGCATTGAAATTCCGTGTTTTTGTATTGCGCAAAATAATAATTTCGCGCAATACGACAAATTATTTCAATAAGTTCACTGTTAATTCTGACTATTCCGTATCTTACAAATTTATATCAATATTGTAATATTGCTTGCTTTTTATGCTCAAGTATGACATTATTAATAATATCTTAAATAATTAGTAAATAATGTAACACATATATATTTCAATAAGTACTAAAAATATAGTAAACGGTTTTTGAAATTTTGTGGTGAGTTATAGCAAAGTATTTGAGAAATTAGATTTTGGAGGTACACAAATATGGTTGGTACAGTAAAATGGTTCAATGGTGAAAAAGGTTATGGATTTATTACAGGAGAAGATGGCACAGATGTATTTGCACACTTTTCCCAGATAAATGCAGAGGGTTACAAATCACTTCAAGAAGGTCAGAAAGTGTCTTATGATGTAACAAACGGACCAAAAGGACCTCAAGCAGAAAATATCACTATTATATAAAGTTGATATTTTACCCCTTGACAGTAATGCTGTCAAGGGGTTTTTAATTGCCCGCACCAGAATTTCCTACGGAAAAGGTGCATGGGCTTCAAATGCGGCCGCAGCCGCCTTTGTTCTTTATATCCACCTTGTTCCAACAAATCAATTTACTAAGTCTCATTAATATTCTGAAAAGTTTGTGGATAAGACAATGCATATAATGTATAATTGTACTCAAATGCTAAATTGAGACAAAGTTCGATAATAAAATACTATTATTAAGAGGAGTGGTAGTGTGGACAAAATTGCCATTGTATCTGATTCAACCAGTGATTTGAGTTGGGATACTATAAAAAGACACAATATTAAAGTTTTACCTCTTAGAATTATATACAAGGACAGAGAATACAGAGACAGAGTTGATATAACACCTGAAGAAATATATTTAAGGTTTAAAGAAGAAATACCAACTACATCACTGCCTTCACCACAAGATACGATGGATCTTTTCAATGAGTTGAAAGAAGAGGGTTATACCCATGTAATAGTTGTAACTATATCCAGCGGAATAAGTGGGACTATGAACATGATAAGAAATATATCAGATAGCTTTGAAGGATTATCATTTGACATAATTGACTCAAAGTCACTTTCAATGGGCACCGGCTATGCCATAATAGAGGGCGCAAAAGAATTAGAGAGGACATGTGACTTTAGAAAAACAGCAGAAAGAATAAAGGCTGTATTAAATAACACAAAGGTTTATTATGTAGTAAAGACGCTGGAATATCTAAGAAAAGGCGGACGCATCGGTAAGGTTGAAGGGACAATAGGAGAACTTCTGAATATAAAGCCAATTATATCTATAAATGAAGATGGTGTATATTTTAGCTATAAAAAGGTCAGAGGACGAAGCCGGTCAATTGAAGAATTGTTTGAGATAGTAAAAGAAGAAGCCAAAGAAAAACTGCTTAATATTGCTGTAGCTCATGGCGATGCCTTTGAGGAAGCACAAGACTTGCTTAAGAAATTGAAGGGGTTGAAAAATGTTAAAGAAACAGTATTCACACAGATAAGCCCTGTACTGGTAGTGCATACAGGACCGGGGCTTATTGGGGTAATTGTTTCCGAAGCATAGCAAATAACAGTAAATCAATATGACAAGGAGATGTATCTCCTTGTCATAATTTTCTAAAGGCACATGGGCTTTAAATTACACGACCGCATAGCTGTTATATACCGGACAAAACCTCCAGAACTTCGTTAATATCCGGAAGCTGACTGATAGGATATACTTTTACCCATTTAACTATGCCGTTTTCGTCAATAATTATATTTACTCTCCCTGATATTCCTGCCTTTTCTATAAAAATGCCATAATCCTGGGCAACCTTCCCATGGGGCCAGAAGTCTGAAGGAAGGCTGACGTTATTAATAGCAATTACTGCGCTCCATGCCTTTTTTGAAGGTACGGGATCGACACTGAGACCAAGGGGTACGGTATTGAGGCTTTGGAACTTTTCCCAGTTAACCTCTAAAGACCTCATCTGGTCAGTGCAAACAGAAGTCCAGGCAAGCGGGTGCCATGACAGCAATACCTTTTTTCCTTTAAAATCAGATAAATGTATTATTTGTTCCTTGTTATCCTTCAATGAAAAATCCGGAGCAGGGCTCCCTATTTTAATGTGCTCCATAAACTCATCTCCTTTCTTGTATATGGTTTTATCATATCACACCTGTATTCCTTTTGTAACTATATTGCATCTGCCGTATTTTGTTGACAGCATAAGGGAAAATTAATATAATTACCCTAAGCTTAAAAACTGAGATATTAGGACGGAGTGAATAGAATGAGCAGAAGACCGGTTGTATTGATCGTTATGGACGGTATAGGGATAAATGAAGATGAAAAGGGCAATGCAGTAAAATCTGCAAATACACCAACTCTTGATATGCTTATGAGCCACAGCCCTTATGCTTTGATAAAGGCTCACGGCACAGCTGTGGGCTTGCCCTCTGATGAGGACATGGGTAATTCAGAGGTTGGTCATAATGCTATGGGCAGCGGCCAAATTTTCAGCCAGGGAGCCAAGCTGGTAAATGAATCAATTGAGAATGGGAAAATGTACAATTCTGATACGTGGCAGAAGTTAATCGGTAACTGTGCTGCCCATGATTCAGTTTTGCATTTTATTGGACTTTTGTCAGATGGCAATGTACACTCAAATATTGCCCATCTAAAATCAATGATAATAAGAGCCAAGATGGACAAAGTCAGGAAAGTGCGGGTTCATGCTTTGCTTGACGGTAGAGATGTATTGGCAACATCGGCATTGGATTATGTGGAACAGATAGAAGTACTGTTCAAAAAACTGAATGACGAAAGCTTTGATGGAAAAATTGCCAGCGGCGGGGGTAGAATGAAAATTACTATGGACAGATATGAAGCAAACTGGGACATGGTTCGACTTGGCTGGGACACTCATGTTTTAGGTAAGGGCAGGCAGTTTGGATCTGCCGGTGAGGCGATATCAACATATCGGAAAGAACTGACCGGCGTAATAGACCAAGATCTGCCGCCTTTTGTAATAGCTGAAAATGATAGGCCGGTAGGCACCATTAATAATGGAGACAGTGTCATATTGTTCAATTTCAGAGGGGACAGAGCAATAGAAATCAGTATGGCATTTGACTATGAAGTTTTTGATAAGTTTGAAAGGGGAGGGCGTCCAAAGGTTATGTTTTGCGGCATGCTTCAATATGATGGGGATTTAAAGCTGCCGGGGAACTTTCTTGTAGCACCTCCGGATATAAAGAATACATTATCCGAGTATTTAGTTAAAAGTGGAATAAAGCAGTATGCTGTATCTGAAACTCAGAAATATGGGCATATGACATACTTTTGGAATGGCAATAGAACGGAGAAGTTTGATGATAATCTTGAGACTTTTGATGAGGTGCCTTCAGACAGGGTATCCTTTGATGAACGTCCATGGATGAAGGCTGCTGAAGTTACCGATAAACTAATTTACGCTATAAAATCCGGCAGATATGATTTTCTAAGGGCAAATTACCCGAATGGAGATATGGTTGGTCATACCGGCAGTTTTAATGCTACCAGAATAGCAGTAGAAGCCGTTGATCTGTGTCTTGCAAGGATAATGAAGGCAGCAGATGAAACTCAGGCTATACTTATAATTACAGCCGATCATGGCAACGCAGATGAGATGCTGGAAAAAACAAAGGGCGGTACTGCAAAGGCAAAGACGAGCCATACACTCAATCCGGTTCCCTTCATAATCCATGATAAAGTGCAAAGGCACGAAATAAAGGAAGGGAGCTTCGGGCTTGCAAATATTGCCGCAACTGTAACAACCCTACTTGGAATTGACCACCCGAATGGCTGGGAGGACAGTATAATATAGTCAGGACACCATAAATATTGTCCTATGGTGTCCTGTGTATTGCTATTTTACATAATTATCGAAGTAGCCTTGGATGTATACAATGGGGGTGCCTTTATCCCCGCTTCCGGAAGTAAGGTCGCATAGTGATCCAATAAGATCCGTAACCCTTCTCGGAGTGGTGCCTTGTGTCTCCATGCTGCCAATGAGGTCCGGCTTCTTATTTATGATGTATTCGGATATAGCTTTTTGCAGCTCATCTCCCCTTAAATGGGCGAAATAATTATCTGCAATATACTTTAATTTAATTTCATTAGGAGTACCCTCAAGACCCGAGGTATAAGCAGGTGATACAACAGGGTCTGCCAACTCCCAGATCTTGCAGACCGGATCCTTGAAGGCCCCGTCTCCATAAATCATAACTTCTACCGTCTTCCCTGTCTTTTCTTTCAGCTTTGCCTGTATACTTTCAACAATAGGCTGGCAATCGCGAGGGAAAAGCTTAACACTGTTTTCCGTTGCTTTATTAGAACCCAATAGACCGTAAGTTTCGTTGAACCCACTGCTGTCAACGGATGAGGTCAGGATATCATCCAGACCAAGCACCTTTTCTCCGCCATTAGACTTCAGAATCTTTTTTGTTCTGGTTCTTGTATGAATATCACAGCAAAGTACATTTTTTGTGTAATCAAGAATTGTAACAGGGTTGTTGGAAAATATGATTTCACATTCTGTACCCTGCTCTACAATTATGGTTTTATAGTATTCTATATAATCAACACCGGTAAAGGGGTGTTTGCCATATCCGAAATATTCGCGCCAAACCTTTTCTGTCAGTACGTCTGACATTGGATTAAGATTCTTCTCACTAAAGATATCAATATCTACTAATTGGTTTCCTACTTCGTCAGAGGGATAACTAAGCATCAATATTACTTTTCCGGTTCCTTTTGCAATACCCTTCAATAGCATAGCAAATCGGTTTCGGCTTATAATAGGAAATATCACTCCGATAGTATCCTCTCCGAACTTGGATTTAATATCTTTTGCTATTGCATCAATTGTTGCAAAGTTCCCTTGGGCACGGGCAATCACTGATTCAGTTATTCCGACAATATCATTGTCATTAATATTGAACCCTTCAATCTCCGAAGCTTTTAATACAGTGTCCACAACGATATTTGATATATTGTCTCCCTGCATTATAATGGGAGCGCGGAGCCCTCTTGAAATAGTGCATGCCATTTTTTCCATATTAATATCTCCTTAATTGCATCTATTTTGGTTATGAACATTTACACATAATACTATACAATAGCATTTGGCATAAGTAAAATATTAATTGAATATTTACATGATTACAGCATTGTGAACACAAGAAACAGTCAGAAAAAATTACTTTTTATACTTACTATGTTATAATAAGTATTATTGAATATAATCAACCAATTTTGAACAAATACAATTTATGATTTAACATAAGGAGGAAATACAATGTTTAGAAAAGCTGCGAATAAACCTTGCAATGAAGCACTATGTATTATTAACTATGTGGAAAAAAGGCTCGAGGGACATGATATGCAAGAGCCGGAAGTGAATTATCATATCCATTCGAGTGTTCTGAAGTATTTTAATAAGCTCTTGGACAGTGAAAAGCAAATGTCCGCGGCAGCTAAACAAATGCTTTCAATAACGGCAGATTTAAGCAGCTTTGATGTGAATATGTCACATAGCTCCTATAATCTGATAGATTTTTCAAATGAGATGTCCCTGCTGAGTGAGTCAAATCTGGCTATAGTGCAGCAGACAACAGCGAGTATGAGTCAGGTGAATGAAAGTGTCAGCAGTACCTCAGATACATTATCACAGTTGGCGGCATCATCGGAGATTCTGATTGAGAGGAATAATCAAAGTCTGTCTCAGATACAGGAAGTAAATGAGTTGAAGAACAATGTAATGAATGATGCAAATATTATGAGCACACAGATACAGCAGTTGGTCGAAATGGCAAACAAAGTCAATAACATTGTGAATGATGTAAAAGCAATAGCAAACCAGACTAATCTTTTGGCACTTAATGCATCAATTGAAGCGGCAAGAGCAGGGGAGCACGGGAGAGGATTTTCCGTTGTAGCCCAGGAAATCAGAAAACTTGCAGATGATACAAAAAATAGTCTGGAAGGGATGAATACATTTGTTAATAATATTCAGAGCGCAGCACTGTCCGGCAAGCAGAGTATGGACAATACCGTTAGTTCTACTTATGAAATGAGCCGGAAACTGGATACTATTACCGGTACTATCGGAGAAAATGTTAGAATGCTTAATTCAACAATAGAGGATGTAAAGGTAATTAATGATTCTATGGAAGGTATCAAAATTGCAGCCGGGGAAATCAATAGAGCAATGGAGGCTTCTAGTCAGGATGCGGAAAAACTCAGTCAAATGACTCAGGAAATCACAAATGATGCAACAGAGAGTGCAGAGCAAGCAAAGAAGATATCTAAAATAGACGATGAATTATCAGGAATTGTTAGGGAAATGATGCATACTCTCCTTGGAAGCAAGAACTCAATAAAAAATCATGAATTGCTTCAGAACCTGAACAAGGCCAGAGAAGCCCATAAGAATTGGGTAGAAAACCTTAGACATATAGTGGATGAGATGAGGACTTATCCCATACAGACAAATGGAACCAAATGTGCTTTCGGACATTTTTATAATTCTATATATATTAACCATCCGGCATTAAAAAATGATTGGATGGCTATTGACAGTATACATAATGAGCTCCATAATTTTGGGCATAGGGTAATAGAAGCCGTAAAGTCGAAGAACAAACCCGAGGCTCAGGAATGCTATAATAGAGCGGAGGAACTATCAAAGAAGGTGGTTTCATACTTGGATAAAGTAATATCAGGGATAGAAGATCAGGATAAAAAGGGCATACAGGTTTTGGGCAGCGAAAAACACTAAACCAAGGAGGAGCTATATTATGGATGAAAGAAGAAGAAGCAGGAGAATTCCTGTAAAACTGGAACTAAGCATTTCATCATTGTTTAAGCAGGATTATGAATTGATTCCTGCCATTAACGAAGAAATAGAAGTCAGGAACATATCAAAGGCAGGTATAGGTTTTTCATGCAATCATGAACTGCCATTGAACTATTATTTTGATGCAAAAATTCAACTTACACCGGATAAATATTTCTATGCGGTATTAAAAATAATACGGGTAGAAAAGCACGAGGAAGGTTATTTTGTAGGCTGCGAGTTTGTGGGACTGGCGGACATATTGAGTATGAAGATTGATCTTTATGGTGAGGAATTGGAGTAGAAGCAGGAATGAGCAAGCATTAACTATGTCTTAATCATTGAGAAGGTGAAACATATGAACATTATTAATTTAGAGAACATAACTAAAAGCTACAGTGAAAAAACTCTTCTTTATGATATAAGCCTGGGAATAGATGACAGAGATAAAATCGGCATTGTGGGAGTAAATGGAGTAGGAAAAAGCACCCTTCTCAAAATTATAGCCGGTACTGAAAAACCTGACAGCGGAAGAATAATCAGGGGGAATTCTGTTTCTATCGAATATCTATCCCAAAGTCCATATTTTGATCCTGAAGCCAAAATATTAGAGCAGGTGTTTAGGGGCAGCTCTCCTGTAATGAAGCTGGTCAGGGAATACGAGACAGCTTTGCAGAATCCGGATATCAATAGCGACAGGCTTCTTAAACTAAGCAGCGAAATGGATAGATTAAACTGCTGGAGCATGGAGAGTGAGGCAAAAGTTGTATTGACCAAGCTTGGAATCACAGACTTTCAAGAGAGAATTGCTACACTTTCGGGAGGTCAGAAAAAAAGGATAGCCCTGGCAGCAGCTTTGATTAATCCCTCAGAGCTTCTTATACTGGATGAGCCTACCAATCATCTTGATAACAGAGCAATAGACTGGCTTGAAGCTTATTTAAGCAAGCGTAAGGGTGCGCTCCTGATGATAACCCACGACAGGTATTTTCTGGACAGAGTAGTAAATGAGATTGCCGAGCTTCATTGCGGCAAGCTTTATTTATATAAAGGGAATTATAATAATTATATTGAGAACAAGCTTGCCAGAGAAGAGAGCGAGGCTGCCAGCGAGCGGAAAAGGCAGACTCTGCTCAAGAAAGAACTGGCTTGGATAAGCCGTGGCGCCAAGGCTCGTACAACGAAACAGAAATCGAGGATAGAGCGGTTTAAAAAGTTAAACGAACAAACAGCTGATTCCACAGGGGAAAAGCTTGATATATCAGTGGGAAGCGGCAGGTTGGGCAAAAAGATAATTGAGCTGTCTCATATCTGCAAAAGTTATGGTGAAAGCAAAGTGATTAGGGATTTCAGCTACATTGTACTGAGAAATGACAGGGTAGGCATAATAGGGGCTAACGGAAGCGGCAAAACCACTCTGCTGAATATAATAGCAGGAGTAGTAAAACCGGACTCCGGAGCTTCAGAAGCCGGAGAAACTGTCAAGATAGGCATGTTTTCTCAGGACTTTCATCATGTGGAAGAAGATAAGAGAGTTATTGAGTACATCAGGGAAGGAGCGGAATATCTTGAAACGGCAGAAGGTGAGAAAATTAGCGCATCCCAGATGCTTGAGAGATTCTTGTTTCCATCATCGGCACAGTGGACACCGATATCGAAGCTTTCCGGAGGAGAAAAAAGAAGGCTGCAGCTTTTAAGGGTATTGATGGAAGCACCTAATGTGCTGCTTCTGGATGAGACCACCAATGATCTTG
>JAQVFD010000172.1 GCA_028697435.1 Clostridiaceae bacterium | reverse complement strand
AAGAAAGAAACTGGCACTTGTATAGGATGCCAGTTCTTTTAAATTACTATACTAATCAGCGTGACTACTCCAAGGGCCGACTGTTACAGGCTATTTCACAAATGTTGTCACACAGTCTGACGTCCCCATGTCTCGCGTCCCTAACAAGACAAAAAGCAGCAAAGCAGCGGAGACGCTGCTTTTTTCTTCTTCAAAGTCCCGCTCTAGATCTCGTGACTGAAGTATGTATATATTTATCTGCTAATGCAAAAAATAACTCATCAGGAAAGGGCGGATTTGCATGTTCGAAATAATCAAGGAAAATATAAAGGGCTTTGCAGATATCACAGTATTGATGACAATGATAGCAATCGGTATATTTGAGATACTTTCGGACTACAGATATTTTAAGCAGGTGAAATTCCATAAGGATGCGGCGGCATCTTTAGGGGTTGGAATAGCATTCATACTTCTGCCCTTTGTATTTTTCTTTATAAGCAGGCTGTAGCAACTGCAAGAGGGAGGAATTCCGATGGGCTTTTTTTCGAAGAAGAAAAGCGGTAATGTCAAGAAAGAAAAGGAAATGGGAAAATTGATCAATTCCAGGAACCTGGATGAGAACACAAGAAGACTGAAGGAGCGCCTGAAGGACTGCGATGATATCGTATATAAGGAATTCAGGGTAGGCGAAAAGCAGAATCTCAGGTTCCTGCTTGTATATATAGATGGAATGAGCAGCAGGGACCTGCTTAATGTTTCGGTGCTCAATTCTCTGATGGTACATGCCAGGGAAGTGCCCCCGGAGGCGACGGAACCGGGAGATGAGCTTTTTAAGCTTGTAAGGTATGGGGGACTTCCTGCTTCAGAGCTTGCAGATAAAGATAACCTGGAAGACGCTGTTCTGGCTATTCTCATTGGAGATGCAGTGCTTTTCATAGACAGTACGGAAAAATGCATTATTATAGGCGCTAAAGGCTGGCCAATGAGAGGAGTATCGGAGCCTAATACAGAGGCACTGATAAGAGGACCCAGGGATGGCTTTACAGAAACCTTCAGAATAAATACTGCATTGGTAAGAAGAAGGATCAGGGATTCCAGGCTTAAGCTCAAACAGCTGAGTGTCGGCAAAAGAAGCTTTACCGACGTAGGAATCATGTATATAGAAGATATAGCAGAACCCGAGCTTTTGGAAGAAGTATTCCGGAGAATAAATACCATAGATATCGATGCAATAATAGAAAGCGGTTATATTGAACAGTTGATCGAGGATAATTATCTGTCCCCCTTCCCTCAGATAAGTGTAACCGAAAGACCGGATGAAGTAGCGGCCTCACTATATGAGGGCAGGGTGGCAATACTTGTTGACAACTCCCCCTTTGCCCTGATTGTGCCTACAACACTGAACAGCCTGTTTCAGTCTCCCGAAGATTACTATGACAGGTGGTATGTTGCATCCATACTGAGATTCATAAGATATATGGCAAGTATTCTTTCCCTGGTGCTTCCCGCATCGTATATAGCCGTTACTTCCTTCCATCCGGGCATTCTGCCTGCAAAGCTTGTAATATCGATGGCGGCAGCACGACAGGGAATTCCGTTTCCGGTGCTGATTGAGGCTTTTATCATGGAAGTTACTTTCGAGCTTCTGAGGGAAGCGGGGCTTAGGCTCCCTGTACCCATAGGCAGCGCCATCGGTATAGTGGGAGGTATTGTGATAGGTACTGCTGCAGTTGATGCGGGAATCGTAAGCCCGATTATGGTTATCATCGTGGCAATAACTGCGATATCTTCCTTTTCGATTCCCAACTACAGTCTTTCAGTGGGGTTCAGGATGCTTAGATTTTCACTTATGTTTCTTGCGGGAATTTTGGGTTTGTATGGAATAATGCTGGGGGTGCTTCTGATAGCGAGTCACCTTGTAAAGCTTAAGAGCTTCGGAATACCTTACATGTCTCCATATGTGTCTTTTGTTGGAAGTGACTATAAGGATACCGTTGTCAGGGTGCCCATATTCCTTATGGGTAAACGGCCTGCCCAGATTGCCAGGAATAGAATAAGGCTAAAGAACAACAGGAATCTGATAAACCGGCTGGAACAGGAGGGCAGTGATGATAAGGAATAATGATACTATATCTCCATACCAGCTTGCAATTATTATTATTATGACTGTAATTTCAGTTGAGGCATTCTCCCTTGCGGGAGATGCTGCAAGTGCACTGGGAACCGACGGCTGGATTGCAATAGTAATTTTAGGAATAATAAACATTTTCGCTGTATTGTTTATGATTAAACTTAATTCCATATTTCCAGGTAAAACCATTGCAGAATACAGTCAGATAATAATAGGAACCATTCCAGGGAAAATTTTGACGAGTTTTTTTGCTGTTTATCTCATCATTGTTATAGCATATGTTACAAGGGCTTTTACGGAGGTGATAAAGATGTTCCTGTTATTCAGGACTCCTACCGAAGTAATCATGCTCAGCCTTATTTTGGTTTGCACATATATAGTAAGAGGGGGTATTGAGTGCGTTGCAAGGATAAATGAGCTTCTATTCCCTATTCTGTTCATACCGTTTTTAATCATAATTCTGTTCGGGTTGCCTATTATGGATTTCAGCAATTTACGCCCGGTACTGCAAACCCCGGCAGGTAAGGTATTGACTTCTATTCCAAGAATGATTTTCAGCTTCGGAGGTATAGAACTGGCCCTTTATTATATAGGCTTTATGAAGGAGCCCAAGAGGGCATACAAACCGTTAATACTTTCAGTTCTTTTTTTGATTTTCTTCTTCACTATGATTATAGTCTTTTGCATAGCTGCTTTCGGAGCAAAGACCATAACAAAAATTATATGGCCTTTGGTTTCTTACATAAGGTTAATCAGTCTTCCCGGGGTGTTTATAGACCGACTTGACGGAGTAATACTTTCCCTTTGGGTACTGACGGTATTCACTACTATCGTATCGACGCTTTTCATTGCAAGCTATTCCATATCGAAGGTGGCAGGTACAAATGAGAATAAGCAATTTGTATTGCCCCTGGTAATAATTATATACTACCTTGCGCTGCAGCCCGTAAGTATAGCTGAGCTTTATGAATGGGGCAGTATAATTTTTCCTTATGCTGTTGCTGCTTTTATATATGCAGTGCCGGTTGTATTACTTTTGATAGCCAAGCTGAGGAAGTTAGGGGTGAAACAAAATGAAAGCAATTAACTGCCTGAGGGCAGTTGCAGCAATGCTTTGCGTGATGCTGCTTGCCGGCTGCTGGGATAAGATAGAGATAGAAGACAGGTTATTTGTATTATCTATTGGAATTGATAGCGCAGAGGAAGCGGAGCATCAGATTTCTGAGGATAAATATACCCTTTCCTTTGTTTCCCCGGTAGTAGATCAGATAAAAGAAGGGCCGGGACCGGCCTTTCGCACATATAAAACTGTGAACAGAAGCGTTATAATGTCCTTATCGCAGCTTCTGGAGAGATTTTCCAAGAAGCAGTTTTTCGGGCATACCAGGAATATATTTTTTGGTGAGGATATTATGAAAGATGAGAAGCTGCTTAAAGAAATACTTGATGGCATATCCAGATATCATGAGTTTCATAACAGCATGTACGCATATATTGTGCCGGGACGGGCGGAGGAGGTATTTAAGGTTAAGCCTATGTATGACAAATTGCTTGCGCCATACATTGCGGGAATAATAGAAAACAGTGACTATACTTCAAAGGTTATTAAGCTTACTTTCTCAGATATGATAATAATGCTGGAAAACCAGAAAGGAGGACTGGTCATACCCAAGCTTGTTCCGGAGAAAGAAGAAGTCAAGATAAATGGTGCGGGAGTGCTCAAGGATTACAAGCTTATCGGATATTTGGATGATCAGGAAGCAGCAGTATATAATTGGCTGACGAACAAAGCCAAGGGAGGGACTATTGAAGTTGTGTATAATGATATTTCTACAGTATTCAGGCATTATACTTTTATTAGAAAAATTGAGATGCCCAAGATGGAGGGCGGAAAGATATATCTTAACTATAATATAGAAGCCGAAGGCAGCATAGAAGAGTATATGATGGGAAAGGAAATACTGGATAATGTTCTTCTGAATAAAATCAGTAGGGAAGTAGAAAAAAAGATTGAGGATGAAAGTGAGAAGCTTATAAAAAAATTCCGGCAGGAATTTAAGGTAGATCTTATAGGAGCAAAGGACTACTTGAGCAAATATCAACCGAAGCTTTACAAAACTATTGAAAATGATTATGAAAAGTTTTTTACCGACAATATAGTGATTAAAGTCACCGCCAAAGTCAATATAAGAAGAGTAGGATTGATTAAGTAAGTGAATAAACCCTTCAAAACATGGCAAAGATAACAGATACCAGACACCAGATACCAGACGCCAGAAAAGGTGGAGGCAAACTGCGTTATTGTGTTTTAGTCATTATTTATTGGAGGGGTAAGAATGAAATATAAAATCGGACTTTTCCTGATTACATTTTTCTTTATTTTCGGAGTTCTTGCAGGCATTTACATAAATACAGACATGGCTTTAGCTGATGTTCCGGAAAAAATAATAAGGCTTCATGTGGTAGCAAACAGTGACTCACCTGTTGATCAACAGCTTAAGCTTCAGGTGCGGGATAAGGTAATAAGCAGTATGAGCGGGAAGTTTGAAGGACTCAAGGATATTTCAGAGGTAAAGGACCTGATCCGGGGCAGTTTAGTAGAAATAGAAGCAATTGCAGAGGAAATAATAATAGAAAACCGGAAGAATTATAGTGTAAAAGCTGCCTTTACGGAAACAGATTTTCCTACAAGAGCTTATGGAGGCATTACACTTCCGGCAGGTACATATCAGGCTTTGAACATAGTGATTGGTGAAGGTAGAGGAAAAAATTGGTGGTGCGTCATGTTTCCGCCTCTTTGCTTCATAGATGTCGCCCATGGAGTAGTAGCTGAAGAAACCATGAAAGAGTTTAAGACAGCATTAACAGAGGAGGAATACCGTCTGTTAGTTTCCGCCAAAGAGCCG
>JAQVFD010000171.1 GCA_028697435.1 Clostridiaceae bacterium | reverse complement strand
GGGGATTGTCCCTGATAAGCATTCCACGGCATACAAAATCGGCATTGCCCCCGAGGATAGTGCGTATATTATATTCTGATACTTCAGTAGTTTTACTATAAAGATGATCTTCTTCATTAATTGCAGACATGATATCACACCCTCTTCTTTATTCTGTTCAAACCTGCTCAAATTATGTGTAAGCCGCGAGTTGGGGAGATGGGTAACATAGCTGTTATATTAATGATATGACATTTTCGATAAAACTGGATGCATCCGGTTTGAACGAAAAGGATCAGAAGAGCTTTGCACAAATAGGCGCAATGCTGAATGATGCTAAGCTGTCAATGAATATGAAGCAGATTATCAATGATGACAAAACGGCATCCAAGGCAGAAGTAGGTATGAATATGTTCATGGGTGGCATGTCAATGGATATGGGGGTTTGGGTTGACATGGACTTAGATGGTACCAAACCCAGATTTATTGAAATCATAAAGCTTCCTTCAATGTTAACAGCCATGGATCCGACAATGGCAGGCAAGGAATATATGGTAATGGATCTCGGTGAGATGATGAAAAGTGCAGAGGCTGACATTTTGAAGTTAAGTGTTGAGCTTCAGGAAAAGATCAATGTATTTTTAGCCGGTTATCTGAAACAGTATGATCCCGGGTTCAAGTATATAACCGATGGGGGAACAAAAAGTATAGAAACACCTGAAGGAACTGTAAAGGCTCATGTATATCAGATAAAACTGGATGACAAGTCTGTAAAAAAGCTTATCAGATATACTGTGAACAATATGGCAGAGAGCAAGGATGCAATGGATTTTGTAATAGAGTACATAAGCTTTATTCAGGAATTAACAGAATCTGTAGCAACAAGCTCAACAAGCTCCAATATAGACATTGATAAAATGATGTCAGAATTTGAAACCGCAAAACCTGAGCTGCTTGCCCAGTTCAATAGCTATATGGACAAAATTGAGGATATCAAGCTGATCGGCGATAAAGGCATTAGCTTTGAATATGCTATTGATGAAAATGGTTTCATAGTAAGCCAGTCCGGAAGTATGGACTTTGTCATTGACATGGCAAAGCTTGAAAGCTTAGGAACAGATATTGCTTCCGGCAGCGGTGTTTATAATGCAACTATTGATTTTAGTATGTTGACATATAACATAAACAAAGAAATGACTATAGATATGCCGGTACTTACACCTGAGAATTCAATAGATTATAATGAAATAATGAAAGCCGCAGCAGAAGCTGCTGCCCCCGCAAGAGAATTTAAGGCAACCCCGACTTCATCAAAGGTATTGGTAAATGGAAAGACAGTTTCCTTCGATGCATATACAATAGAGGGGAGTAACTATTTTAAGCTCCGAGACCTTGCTATGTCGATAACCGGTACTCAAAAGCAGTTTGATGTTTCCTGGGATAACGAAAAGAATATAATAAACCTTATATCAAACAAAGCATACACAATTGCAGGTGGGGAAATGACACCGGGAGATGGGAAGGAAAAGACACCTGTAATGAATGTTTCAATAATATTGAAGGATGGAGTGGAGTTGCAGCTTAATGCCTATACAATAAACGGGAATAACTATTTCAAACTCCGTGACATTGGGCAGACCTTCAACATTGGTATTACCTGGGATGAAACAACCAGGACAATAGGAATCGATACGGCTTCAGACTATATTGTGCCGTAAGGGATATCGAGTTATATCGAAAAAGCTACAGTGATTGCATACTGCAATTATTGTAGCTTTTTTATATATCCTGTCTACATGGCTTTCTTGATATATTTATGAGTATATGATATTATTTATGAGGTAGAACAATGAATATTAAGATAAGTAACCATATTTCGTATAAACGATTATTTTCAAGAATAATTGAATGAAATGCCACTTCAATCGCATTTGTTTTTCTATCTATTATGTAGTTTAAATCTACAAACCTGCAAATCGAATAAATATTTTATAAAAATTTTATAATAAAGGACAGGGAGTGATTGACATAGACGCAATGTTTTTTGTTGTCGTTAGCCAAGGAAAAGCTAACGATGTATTACGCAAAGCAAAAGATTGTGGTGCAAAGTCAGGAACGATCTTCCTGGGCGAAGGAACCATACAAAATAAGCTCTTGGAGATACTGGGACTGACTGAGGTGCGCAAGGAAATCCTTATGATATCGTCATCAAACGAGATTTGTGACAAGCTGCACGAAACACTTAGCGAGGAATTTATGTTCTATAAGAAGAACAAAGGAATCGCTTTCACAATACCATTCAAGCGTTGGCAGTTGCAAGATACCCTGGAGGAACAGAAAAGTTCCCCGGAGAATATTGCAGCTACACACTTTTGTATTTTGACCATAGTGGACAAGGGAAGGGGTAAGGCTTGTATAAACGCAGCAAGGGCTGCAGGAGCCAGGGGAGGAACTTTGATTCATGCTCGTGGAGCAGGTATCCCGGCAGAGTTCTATTTTCCGTTGGTTATAGAGCCTCAAAAAGAAATCGTGATGGTTATCACAACAAAAGAAAAAGCTGCTCCAATTAGGAATAGGATTTTTTCTGAACTGGAACTTGGAAAAGTCGGGAACGGCATTATTTTTACTCTTCCTGTAAACAGGGTAAGCGGCATCTTTGAGGGGGTGACCCCATGAGTATGCTTGTTGATAAGACAAAAGAGGTCATCAGAACCTTATTACCCGTTGTGATATTAGTACTGTTGCTCTGTTATACTATAGTTGATGTTGAAACCGATATTATTATACGTTTTATTGTTGGCAGTGTAATGCTATTAATAGGACTGTCAGTTTTTTTATGGGGAATAGATTTGTCTATGAACCCGATTGGCGAGCACATGTCTATGGAAATAGCCACTTCAAGGTCACTTTTAAAAATTGCGATTCTTAGTTTCTTTTTGGGTTTCTTGGTAACAGTTGCAGAGCCTGATTTACTAATCCTGGGCTCACAGGTTGAGGCTGCCTCCGGGGGTACTATGAATGCGACTTTCATTGTATATATGGTATCTATAGGAGTGGGAGTAATGATTTCCCTTGGCGTTTTCAGGCTATTGCGGGATAAACCACTCAACATTTTTATGACAATAACCTATGGGATTATACTTGTATTGGCGATTCTTGTATCTGAGGAATTTCTTGCTATATCCTTTGACGCCTCAGGTGCAACCACAGGTGCTCTAACCACTCCCTTTGTTCTGGCATTATCTCTGGGGCTGTCTAAAGTGAAGGGCGGAAGCAGCTCGGAAGAGAATTCTTTCGGACTTGTAGGCATTATGAGTGCCGGACCGATATTGGCCGTGATGCTTATATCCATCATTTCGGGACAAAAAAATATACAGGGTGATGCAGGTGAATATATTGTGGCAGAAGGTGTACTCAGACCCATAATAAATGCATTTCCCGGAATTTTCGCAGAATCGCTTTTGGCACTTTTGCCAATATCAATACTATTCTTTGGTTATAATTTTATAAAATTTAAATTAACAAAGGAAGAACTATTTAGAATAATAAAAGGTCTTGTATTTACCCTGTTAGGGCTTGCCATTTTCCTTACCGCAGTAAACTCAGGATTCATGGACATGGGTCGGATTATCGGTATGGAACTTGGGAAAATGAGCCATTGGATCCTAATAGGGATAGGCTTCCTGCTAGGTCTTATAGTTGTTCTCGTCGAACCTGCCGTACATATACTGGGGGAGCAAATTGAAGAGGTTACAAGCGGGCATATACCTCTAAGTCTGATTCGAATGACTCTTTCCATAGGTGTCGGTGCAGCAATTGCCCTTTCTATGGTAAGGATTGTTGTTCCGGAGGTTAAGCTGTGGTATTTTCTTCTTCCGGGATTCGCCTTTGCCATATTGCTTTCATTTAAATCCGATCCGGTTTTTGTCGGAATTGCTTATGATGCAGGGGGAGTTGCTTCGGGGCCTATGACGGCAACCTTTGTGCTTGCATTTGCCCAGGGAGCCGCAACGGTTATAGAGACCGCCAATGTGCTGGTGGACGGGTTCGGCGTGATTGCAATGGTAGCAATGGCTCCTGTTTTTTCTATCATGGTATTGGGAACTGCATTTAAACATAAAAAGGTTACATACCCCGTAATTGAAAAAAAGAGTGTTATGACCTCTCATTTGATTGAAGAGGGCAACATACAGCATGACTGTATATTGGTTGTTGCAAACAGGGGATTTGCTGAAAGGGTCATAGAAGTAGCCCGTCAATCAGGTGCCACCGGGGCCACAATAATACGCGGAAGAGGAACAGACGAGGATCAAAAGGTAATGCTGCCTGTTATAAATATAGAATTGCAGCCTGAGAAAGAGATCGTCCTGTTGATTACCGGTACTCATGTAAGTGAGTCCGTAGCGGATAGTGTATTAAGAGATACACAGCTTGAACAGGATGGTGAAGTATCAGTATTCATATCACCTGCAGAGGCTATGGTTGAGACACTTGCATAGAGCAGGGACAAGGGGACAGGTACCTTGTCCCTCTGTTGCTATCAAAGTGTATGACTTACGTTATCCGGCGTTATTCTTCCGTTTTCATGCACTGACACACCAGGGGACAGCGTATTTAGCTTATTAATAAAACTTCGTTTTTTTAGGTCATCTTTAACAAGCAGTGTTTTAGATGACTTGATTATACATGGAATCACACTGGCTTGCAGCATTTCCTGCTCAGAAAACTCAATACTGAGCAGTATTGTTTCTTTGGAGCTGTTTGTAAAGACGAGATTACCCAGGCTGTAGGCAATTAATTTGCCTTTATAAAATTCAAAACTTTGAACAATATGGGGATGTGAACCTATTACCAGATCCGCACCGGCGTCAATTAACATATGAGCAATGTTTTTCTGGTATTGGACAGGCTGAGATATCATTTCTTTTCCCCAATGAAGGTATACCAGGACAATATCCGCCTTTTCAGAAGCCGATTTCACTTCTGATATAAGTCTTGCAGGATCATATGCGCTTGCAACCCCAGGCTTATCCTTTTTTGCGTGCCAGTGCACAAAGGGAATAACATGGCTGGAACTCAGGACAGCCAGGCTTATTGCCCCTTTAT
>JAQVFD010000170.1 GCA_028697435.1 Clostridiaceae bacterium | reverse complement strand
CACGACATATATATGAGGGAGGATCATATAATTGAACAGCGATTTACAGCTTTGGTGGAAGAGGATTGACGGTTTTATCAGAAGATATCTGATTTTTTTGCTTACAGCATTAATTGTGACTCAAGCCCTGCTTATGAGTTCAACAATAAAAACCGTCATAAGCAGAGTTGATAAGCTGGAGGGCAGGTCCATTGCCGATAGCCAACTTTTCATCAATAGGGGAGAAATACAAATATCCATAGAAAATTATTCTACCCTGAGATCGCTGGTTTTTTATTTGAATGGAGAAAGGGTTTCCTCACCAACAGGCAAGATAATTGTATTACAGGTAAAAGACGGCGATATTATTGAGGCAAGAGGCAATTCTGTAAATGATACTGCCATTCTGAAAGTTACAGCCGTAACTAACAATATAATGGTACCTCAACCCGGAAAGCTCATATATGTGAATGACAATCTTGCGATGATTGACAGGGTAAAAATCAAATAATGAAACAGCCTTTTTTTTTAATATGCAATTTGGTACAATAAGAGGGTAAATGTTTAAGGAGGTTATCTAAGATGGATTATAAGGTGATAGCCATAGACGGACCTGCCGGGGCAGGCAAAAGCACTATAGCCAAAAAACTTTCCGATATAATAGGCTATACATACATTGACTCAGGTGCAATGTACAGGGCGGTTACATTGAAGGTCCTGAGAGAAAATGTATCATTGAGTAATACGGAAATGATGATTGCTGTAGCAGAGAAAACCGTTATTGATTTTAAGGATAACAGTATATTTCTTGACGGCAAGGCTGTTAACAATGAAATCAGAGAAGAAAGCATAAACAAAAGTGTATCCATTATTGCAGCAATATCTGAGATTAGAAAATTGATGGTTAACTTGCAGAGAAAAATATCAAAGAATAAAAATGTTGTAATGGACGGACGTGATGTAGGTACGGTAATTTTTCCTGAGGCTGATATTAAGTTCTACATTACTGCTACTGTTGATGAAAGAGCAGACAGAAGGTATAAAGAGTTTATTCAAAAAGGCTGCGCAGTTGATATTCAGGATATCAAGTCACAGATAGAAAAAAGAGATCACATTGATTCTACAAGAGCAGACTCACCTTTAAAAGCGGCTTCAGATGCCATCATGATTGATACAACCGGAAAAAGCATAGAAGAAGTACTGGAGGAGGTAATCTCACATATCAAAATAAAGGGGGGAGGCATTGTTGTTATATAGGATTGCCAGAGCATTATTAATACCGATATTTTTATTGTTTTATAATTACAGAATAATTGGCCGTGAAAACATACCAAAAGGGGTTGCATATATAGTATGTTCAAACCATGTAAGTGCAATAGATCCGATATTTGTTGGCATTTCAATACCTGACAGGATGTATTTCATGGCAAAGGTTGAATTGTTCAAAAATATACTTTTAAGAACTTTGCTTAATGGTTTAGGCGCATTCCCTATAAAAAGAGGAGAGGTGGACATCAAAAGCATCAAAACCTCTCTTAAACTATTGAAATCCGGAAAGGTGCTTGCTCTTTTTCCCGAGGGAACAAGAAATAAAACCGATGAAGTAGTAGCTGAACCCGGCATAGCAATGTTTGCCATAAAGTCTAAGGTTCCGGTTATTCCGATAGCAATAATCAGCAGTTATAAGTTTTTTAAAAGAACAAGTATAATTATAGGAGAACCCATTGAGCTTACTGATTATTATGAGAGAAAGCTTTTAAATGATGAATATATTGAAATAAGCCTTAATATCATGAAAAAAATAAATGATCTTAAGAGGGATGCAATAGATGGAAATAATACTTGATAAAAATGCGGGATTTTGTTTCGGAGTGAAAAGAGCTGTGGATATAGCCTTTGAAGAAGCCTGTAAAGGGTCAGGCAGAAGGATTTTTACATATGGACCCCTTATTCATAATGATCAGGTTATAAACGCACTTGAGGATCAGGGAATTAAATCTTTAGAAGATATTGATGAAATTGCATTTGCGGATTCCGAACTCATTATTCGTTCTCACGGAATTGGGAAAGAGGAGTACGTGAAGATTAAGGATAAGGGCTTGAGATATTTTGACTGCACTTGCCCTTATGTGTCGGCGATACATAAAAAGGTACAGGAGTATTATGAGAAAGGCTATAAAATCTTTATAGCAGGAGATAAAAATCATCCCGAGGTAAAAGGTATAAATGGATGGTGTGACAATACAGCACATGTAATTGAGGATGAAAAAACAGTAGACAAACTTCCTATATATGATAAAATATGTTTAGTTGCACAAACTACTATTACAAAAAAAATATGGGACAGCGTAGTGGATGCTATAAATAAAAAATATAAGAATGCAATAATTTTTAATACCATTTGCAGCGCAACTGAAAAAAGGCAAGAATCGGCTGAACAGCTTTCTAAGAAAGTTGATTGTATGATTGTAATTGGAAGTAGAAATAGTTCTAATACAAATAAGCTTTATCAAATATGCAAGGAGAATTGCGATAATGCTTATCATATTGAGGAAGCAGAGGATTTGCCGGCAGAAATGGCGAAGAGATTTAAGACAGTTGGTATTACAGCGGGTGCATCCACACCTGATTGGTTAATTAAGGAGGTTATCGGAAAAATGCAGGACAACGGCAATATTATGGGGGATCCGGTAGAAGTATTGGAGAATCAGGAAAGTATAGTGGATGATCCAGTAGAAATAGTGGAAAGCCAAGAAGAAATATCAGAAGACCAGGGAAATATGATGGAAGAATATGAAAAGACCATGAGGTCAGTCTACTCCGGAGACACTGTAAAAGGTACTGTAATTATGGTTACTGATGATGAAGTCATGGTCAATATTGGATATAAGTCTGACGGGATAATAAAGAAGGAAGATTATACCTGGGAACCTGATGTTAATCTTAAGGATATTATTAAAGCCGGAGACGAATTGGAAGTAATTGTTGTAAGCATAAATTATGGTGAAGGCAATGTTGTGCTTTCAAAGAAGCTTTTCGAAGCAGAAAAGAATTGGAATAAGATAGAAACGGCATTTAATGAGAAAGCTCCCTTAAATGGATATGTAAAAGAGATAGTAAAAGGCGGAGGAATAGTCGAACTGATGGGTATCAGGGCTTTCATGCCGGCATCTCAGTTTGATTTAAGGTACTCTGAAGACCTTTCAGGTTTTGTAAATGCTAAAATTAAAGTAGAAGTTTTAGAATTTGATCCGGAAAAAAGAAGAATTATAGTATCAAGGAAGTCATTACTGAAGAAGGAACAAGAGATTAAAGAAAAAGCAGTGTGGGAAAACATTGAAGTTGGGCAGAAGCTTACCGGTGAGGTTAAACGTCTTGCTGATTTCGGTGCCTTTACAGATATAGGAGGAGTAGATGGACTCATTCATATATCTGAACTATCATGGTCCAGAGTGAAACATCCTTCTGAGGTTTTGAAACCCGGTGAAAAAGTTGAAGTAGTGGTATTATCTGTTGACAAAGAAAAAAGAAAGATTTCTCTTGGATTAAAACAGACTGTTCCGGAACCATGGTCTGCTATAGGAGACAAATATAAACCCGGAGATATAGTCGATGTAAAAGTGTTGAGATTTTCTAATTTTGGCGCTTTTGTGGAGCTTGAACCCGGTATAGACGGCTTGGTTCATATATCACAGATATCCGACAAGAGAATTGCCAAGCCTTCAGATGTATTAAAAATCGGAGATACTGTCCGGGCAAAAATAATCGATATAAAGCCGGAAGAAAAGAAAATAAGCTTGAGTATAAAAGAGCTAATTGAAACACAGGAAGAAACAAATGTGCAAATCGATGATAATCAGACTGAGAAAGTATTGGAAGAACCGGCTGATAAGGCAACCGAAGAATAAATAGTGAGCATTTATAAAACACACTGCTTGTGAAATTTTCATAAGAAGTGTGTTTTTTATATTAAACATAATGTATATTTATTTAAATTCTGTCAATAATAATAACGACCTCACAAAATACATTGAGACCCCCTTTACATTATATTATCGTGATATAAACATATCACGACTTTTTTTTCTTTTTTTCATATGATAGAATGTAAATAACGCAATAATCGATAATATTATTTATTTGTTAGGAGTTTGATTATGTTAGATGATTATGAAGGTTTTAAGGAAAAGATATTTAAGCTTACCGGAATCGACTTGTCCAGTTACAAGGAAAGACAGATGCGAAGGAGAATTGATTCACTTATTCTCAGAAATAACTATGATGATTATTATTTATACTTTAAAGCCTTGACACAGAATACAGAGTTATATAACGAATTCATAAATTATCTTACTATTAATGTATCGGAGTTTTATAGAAACCCTGAGCAATGGGCAATCCTTGAGAAAGAAATTATACCTGATATAATGAAGTCCAATAATAAGCCTAAAATATGGAGTGCAGCTTGTTCTACAGGAGAAGAACCTTATTCTTTGGCTATGATGATGAGCAGATTTGTTGATCTGAACAACTTTAAAATTTTAGCTACAGATATAGACGACGGTGCGGTAGAAAAGGCAAAAAAAGGTGTATATACTCAAAAGAGCCTCGAAAACCTTCCAAAGGATTTTGTCGATAAGTTTTTTACAAATACAGGTGATAAATATGCTATAAGTGAGACGGTTAAGAATAGTATAGAATTCAAGCATCATAATTTGCTGGAGGACAAGTATCCGGATAACTGCGATCTTATTGTATGCAGGAATGTGATGATTTATTTTACGGAAGAAGCTAAAATAGGGATGTATAATAATTTCAGAAAATCATTGAGCCGCATAGGAGTATTGTTTGTAGGAAGCACAGAGCAAATAATACTTCCCCATAGATATAAGCTTGAGTCTCTAAAAACATTCTTTTACAAAGGAAACGGACAAGTATAATTTTAGAATGTTAAAAACACAGCAAATATGCTGTGTTAATATCTTTTATGGTGCCTTGGGGCGGAATCGAACCACCGACACGAGGATTTTCAGTCCTCTGCTCTACCGACTGAGCTACCAAGGCATATGGTGGGCCTTCAGGGACTCGAACCCCGGACCAACCGGTTATGAGCCGGTTGCTCTAACCA
>JAQVFD010000169.1 GCA_028697435.1 Clostridiaceae bacterium | reverse complement strand
ATACAAAAATCTTTGTTGTATATTATATTCTTCATGAGTCACTCTATATTTCATCAAAAGAATGCTTCCTGCCATTGCCCAGAGAGAAGTGGATATCAGAGCCATGAAGTACATCATTCCGTAGTCTATATAAAACATATCATAAATTCTGAAAAACATTTCATGAAAACCATTAGTCAATACCGTCAGTATTCCGAGGCAGGATACAGAATATAAAGCAATTGTTTCCTGTAAGCTGATGGTGCCGATTTTCAACAATGTGTGGCAGTATAAATAGAAGGCAGGTCCAAGTACGCAAAAACCGATACATTGCAATGATACGAAGAAATATAATTCCCTGGGAGGTGATACAACAACAAGAAATTGACTTGTCTGATAAACCAGGATAATTACATTAAGGAACAAAGAGCCGGCTCTTTGTTCCTTGCTTCTTACTCTGAACAGAGTATAGGTTATAATAATTGAGGTCAGAATAATGCTAAAAAGCAGGACAAGACAAGTATAAAACCTTTCGTTATTGTACACAAGCTCATATTCAAACTCCATTGATACAACACCTGCTCTAAAATTCTATACACTTGGTATCCGGGAAGATATTTTGTTTCAGTATAGCATTTTTATCCTTATCATACAATAAACAGCATTGGCAGAAGTAACTCATGCTTATTCTTGCGGATACATAGTGGCAAATCTAATCGTTTTTGGCTTTTCCGGTCATATGTTCTATTTCTATTTTTATTACTTTTGCTTTATCGGCGCTGCCGGCTACATATTTTTTGCCATTTTCAATAAAATCAGATGAATATTTCTTGATTATAGCCATTAGAGCCTCTTGTTTTTCTTCGTCATATACCTCGGAAGCCTTTCCGAAAACTACCACACTTTCATATTTTGTGCCAAAATCTTCGGGGATGACTTCGGTTGCTCCAACCACACAAAAAGATACTTTATCGTTGTAACTTATATTGTCCAGCTTATGTCCAACCGTTGCGCTGTGGAAATATATGCTTCCGTTGCTGTATGCGTAGCTTAGGGGTATACCATATGCATAGCCGTTGCTTCCCACAGTTGAGAGTACTCCGTACTCCCCGGCTTCCAAAATTGCAGCGGCCTTTATACTATCTATTTCCCTATCCTTTCTTCTCATTTCTCTGAACATAAAATCAACTCCTTTATTTAGTAATTTAATTATAGCAATTAGAGACAAGAAGTTCACTAAAATATTTTCATGCTGTGTGTTTTATATTATTTGAATACAATGTAAAATGTTTAGTGAAAAACATATATAATAAAGAGCAGCAAGTATTAATTATTTTGGGGGAAGTAAAATGAAGCTTATTGACATGCACTGTGACACCATTCTAAACTGTATTAACTCGGACGGCAAAATAAAATTGAATAGAAACGATCTTTGTATTGATATACGAAAATTAAAGAGGGCAGATTCCCTTGGACAGCTTTTTGCACTGTTTGTAGATTTGGAGAAGTATAACAATCCTATGGACAGATGCCTGTACATGATTGACGGCTTCTATAGAGAAATTGAGGAAAACAGTGAAGATATCGCTTTTGCAGGCAGCATTAAGGAACTGAAAAAAAACAGATCAGAAGGGAAGATATCTGCTTTTCTTACGGTTGAAGAAGGAGGGGTACTGGAAGGAAGGCTCCAAAACCTCAGAACACTCTACAAACGTGGAGTAAGGCTTATTACATTGACCTGGAACTATCCAAACTGTATCGGCTATCCAAACTTCCAATGGGAGCACAAAGACAAAGGTCTCACAGCCTTTGGAGTAGAAGTTGTTGCAGAAATGAACAGACTGGGGATGCTTATAGATGTATCCCATCTTTCAGATCAAGGCTTTTATGATGCAGCAAGGCTGTCAAAAAAACCTTTTGTTGCGTCCCATTCGGATGCAAGGACCGTTGTAAATCACTGGAGGAACCTTTCTGATGATATGCTGAAAAAGCTAGCCGAAAAAGGAGGGGTGGCAGGTTTGAATTTTGAGCCTGAATTCCTGGGAGAGGTTGGAAGTGTTGGAGCTATGGTGAAGCACGTAATCCATATGACAAATACCGCAGGTATAGAAGCAGTTGCTATAGGTACTGATTTTGACGGCTGCAGCCCCCTTACGGCAATCACCAATATCGGGGATATTCATATATTGGTGCATGCACTTTCAAAAGCTGGTTTTTCCGATGAGGATATAGAAAAAATAATGTATAGGAATGCCAAAAGAGTAATAAAGGATGTTTTAGGGTAAAAAAACATTTATGTTTTATGACTATAGGTATTTATCTATAGTTTTTTTTATTTTTTGAAAACATTATCCATTTAATACCATATATAACAATGTGTTCTATTTCTTTTACGAGGTGCAATATGGGTATAATATTCAAATTTACAATTAGAAACATCAAAGAAAAAAAGTTCAGGACTTTTCTGATACTTTTCTCAATAATGATATCTTCAGCTTTATTTTTTGCGTCCGGGGCAATGTCCGGTTCCGTGGCACAAATAATGGTGGATAGAATAAGAAGTTCGGTGGGGTCTTCGGAAATAATCATACATGCCAATGAAAAGTCTCCTTCAGGATATATGACGACTTCTGCGGCGGAAGCCTTCAGAGAAGATATGGATTTTATTGCGGGGAATTTTTTCAGTCAGGGACTGTATAAAACAGACTCAAAAGAAACTGTTAAAATAGATCTTAACGGATATGTCTTTTCGGAGCTTCAGTTAATGAACCCTGTTGCCTTTGCAGAAGAGTATAAGCTTTACCCCTTCAGCGGAAAGAAGATAATCCTCAGCAGTGCCACCACCGAAAAGCTCAAATTGAAAATCGGCGATTCGATGGATTTGAAAATCAACGATGTTAAGCACAGATTTGTCTTATGCGGAATCGCACAGCCCAAGGGAGTCTTTCTGGAGGACGGAAGGGTCAACAATGCAGTAGTACCCAAAGAGACGCTGGCCGCTTTGTACGATGCGAAGGGAAGAGTATCCGCGATACACCTGAAGCCTAAGGACATGAGCCGTAAGCAGGAGCTAATAGAAAACCTCTCAAAGGCATACGGAAGGTATACCGTAAGAGAAACTATCCCTGAGGAAGATATCCGGAGAGGATCGGATACCTTCAATGTCCCTTTCATGATGATGGTAGTAATGGTGCTGGTTATCAGCGTGTTCATAATATATACCTCTTTCAGGGTAATAACTACGGAGATGCTTCCTATTATCGGGACTTTCAGAAGCATTGGAGCGACAAAACGGATGACTGATCTGGTGCTGCTGACGGAAAGTGTTGCTTATGGAGTGGTGGGAGGAGCCCTGGGCTGTTTATTGGGTGTTGGGGTTCTGAATATTATGATGAATATGATGCTTACAGAGTCCGACAGGGCGGCAGGCTTTACCGCTGCAGTGCAGTATGACCGGACTCAAATGCTTATGGCATTTGTACTTGCTGTGGCATTATCAGTAGTAAGCTCAATTATCCCAATAATAAGAGTATCCAGAATATCAGTCAAAGATATAGTCCTTAATAAAATAGAAAGCATAAAGAAAAAGAAGCGCTACAAATTGTGGCTGGGATTGATACTCCTGGCAGCAGTTATCATCGCCCCAAGAATGGCTCCGAGAAATGCCGCTATTCCCATAGATATGCTATGCCTGGTTTTTGCATCCATATCGGTGACTTTTTTGATACCCTACATTACCGGGGGTTTTATAAAGCTGTTCGAAGGGATCTATCTATTCATTTTTGGCAACGAGGGAATTCTGGCAGCAAAAAATCTGAGGGAAAACAAAAGTGTACTTAATAATATATCCCTTCTATCCATGGGTATTTCAGCCCTGCTGATTATAAACACAATAAGCTTCAGCGTATCCAAAGAGATTGGAAATGCCTTTAGAACCTTGGATTATGATATAGAATTCTGGGTTCCGGGGCCTGACAGACAAAAGCTTATACTGGCAGAAAAAATTGACGGAGTCGCAGATGCCTATGGCAATTATCAGGTCTATGGTACAGAACTGGCAGATAGTAAAGATAGTATAAGCTGCATATTCGGCGCCGAGCCGAACAAGTTTGATGAGTTTTTCGACATGGATATAGTCGGGGATAAGGAAAGCCTGATCAGAGAGCTTGGCAGGGATAGAAACATAATAATATCAAATGCTTTAAAATACAAATTCGGCGTAGAACCGGGCGACAGCATCAGCCTGAGGACAAAGAGAGGAGACCGCCCGTACAAGATAATAGGCTTCTGCGAGACTATGATGTATAACGGGCAGCTGGCAATAGCAGGAGACAAGTACTTGAAATCCGACATGCAGCTAAAGTATTACAATGATATACTTCTCAAGACCTCAAAGCCTCCGGAGGTTGTTAAAGAGAACATAAAAGAGTACTTCAGCAATCAGGATATATATATTACGACAATGGATGAAATGGAGAAATCCAACAATGAATCAAATGAAGCACTGTTCAGCATATTCAGGATCTTTTCCATTATGGCAATGGTCATAGGGGTATTCGGTGTATTGAACAATTTTGCCATAAGCTTCATGGAGAGGAAGCGATCTCTTGCAATGTTCCGCTCAATGGGCATGAGTAAAGGACAGACTATAAAGATGATTTTCATAGAAGCTCTTTCCGGAGGAATTATTGGCGGAGCGGTTGGCGTCTTCTCAGGGATTGTGAATATTTCTATAGTTCCGTATGTTATGAAGGCAATTGACTTGCCGATTCCGATACATTATTCTGTGGTACTCATGATAACCTCTCTTGTGGGAGGTGCTGCGGTTACGCTTGTAGCGTCAGTGAGCCCGGCATTAAGGTCCTCCAGGCTGAATATAATTGAAGCGGTAAAGTACGAATAGGGGCACATAAAGTGTTTTAATACAGGAAAAGGGGTAAAGATATGCAAATAATAGAAACAAAGAACCTTAACAAGACCTTCAAAATGGGGGATCTGGATATTGAAGTCTTAAAGGACATTAATCTGAGCATAGAATACGGAGAATTCGTATCCATTATGGGACCCTCCGGTTCAGGAAAAAGTACGCTTCTCTATTTGATAGGAGGGCTTGACAAACCCACCTCGGGAAGTGTGAAGATAAAGGG
>JAQVFD010000168.1 GCA_028697435.1 Clostridiaceae bacterium | reverse complement strand
AAAACCTTCAATGCCTTTTTCATATGTACCCCTCCAAAATTATGATATTTTATCTGCTACCAATACTGCAACAGCTATTGAATTCAGTTTTGATACGCTGGAGCTTGCCCTTGAAGTAAGTACAATCGGAGCCCCTGCTCCCATAATTATCCCTGCCTTTTCAGTATATGCAAAGTATTCCATAGCCTTATTAAGAACATTTCCTACTTCCAAGTTTGGAGTAATCAGCACATCTGCTTTCCCCGCCACAGGATGGCTTATTCCTTTATGCTTTGCTGCCTCTTCAGATACTGCATTATCTAATGCAAAGGGACCGCCAACAATACAGCCGGTAATTATTCCTTCTTCATTCATTTTAACCAACTCAGCAGCATGAACAGTTGAAACAATTTTTTCGTTTACTTTTTCAACAGGACAGATAATTGCTACTTTTGGATTCGGATTTCCTAAGGCATGGGCAACTTTAACTGCGTTTTCTATTATTCCGACTTTATCTTCAAGAGAAGGGGAAATGTTCAGCGCAGAGTCACTGATTATAAAAAACCTGTCATACCTGTCTACCTTTAATACCCCCACATGGCTGAGAAGCCCCTCCAGGGGCAAGCCTGCTTCTTTATTCAATACTGCTTTTAAAATAACGGATGTATCCACAAAGCCCTTCATAATTGTTGAAGCACGGCCTGTCCTAACCAATTGAACCGCCCTGGTGCAAGCTTCCGCCTTATCCTTCACATCCAAAATTATGTATTCATCCGGAGAGATACAGTTTTCTTCCAATATTGTTTCAATAATCTCTTTGTCTCCTATAAGTATGGCATTGATAATGCCCTCCAGTCTTGCATATTCAACCGCCTTTAGAACATCATCATCTTCTGCGGCTGCTACTGCAATGGTCTTAGGTCCTGATTCCTTTGCATGCTTAAGTATTGTTTCAAAATCTTTTATCATATCCATGTCCTTTCCCCTATATGAGTAAATACGCATATGTCCCATTGATCATGTATTACTACAATTCAATTATACATGAACAAACCAAAGCAGAAAACCTGTTAATATATTTAACAGGTTTTCTGCCTTATATTGACAATTAAATTAATATCTGCGTAAACTACTTGCTTGTCTCCAGCTGTCTTATTTCAGCCAGTATCTTTTTATATTCCATATCCAACTGTTCTACGTCATCACCTTTCCCGGGCATGGACAGCCTGCTTATAACCTCGGAAAGCCTGGTATCAAGAAGCAGCTTTTTCTTATTTATGTCAGTATCCCCGGAATCAATATATTCACCGTAACTTCCTTCAAAGGTATTCAGTCTGAAGTCCTCAATGAATATAATCCTGTCAGCGGTGCTGCTGATTAGCTTCCTGTCATGAGATGCAAAAAATATAGTGCCCTCAAATAGCTTCATAGCATTTTCCACCGCTTCCATAGAGCTTATATCAAGATAGTTGGTGGGCTCGTCAAGAACAATGACATTTGCATCGGAGCAAAATATTTTTGCGAAGCAGGTTCTTACCCTCTCCCCTCCGCTAAGATTTCCCGCCTTTTTATATACATCGTCTTTTTTGAAGAGCAGTCTTGCAAGTATAGTCCTCACAAAGTACTCCGGATATATACTATCTTTTGTAACATTTTCAAGTATTGTTTCATCATCCTCGAGAATGTCCGTTCCTTGGCGGAAATATCCAAGTTTCGTACCATTGGCAAGTTTAATAGACATATCTCCCCCCATTATCATATTAAGGAGGGTAGATTTACCCGTGCCATTTCCTCCTAATAGAGCAGTCTTGGATCCGTTAGGAATTTCAAACTCCGCTTCCCTGAACAGTTCCTTGGAGCCAAAGGCTTTTGTTATACCCTTTCCCGATATCAGTATTCTGCTTACAAGCTTCTCCGCATCCTGCATATCTATTTTGACATGCAGCTGCTCCTTCGGCTTTTCCTTTGCCTCAAGCTTGCTTATCCTTGTTTCCATTGCTTTGATTGCTTTGTCTATGTTCCCTTTTGCCTTTTGGTTTCCCATCTTATGAAGTCGTGCCTCTGAATTCCCCATTCGGCCAGGTGCTTTTTTCATGGAAGCTGTTCTGCTTTTCTTCTCTTTAATAGCATCTTCCAAGGCCTTTTTATTCTCTGTGTACTGATGGTATTCAAATTGAGTCCTTTCAAACTTCGCATCCTTTTGCTGCTTGTATTGGGAGTAACCGCCGCTGTATCGCTTCAACTTTCCTCCCTCTATCTCAACTATACTGCTGCAAAGCTTATCCAAAAGCTCTCTGTCATGAGATACAATCAATATCAATCCCTTATAACCTGCCAGCCTTTTTTCCAGAAGCTCTATTCCTTGTATATCCAGATTTGAGGTAGGCTCATCAGCAAGCAGTATACTGCTGTTTTCCGAAAGACTGCTGGCAATCTTAAATCTTGTCTTTTCTCCTCCGCTTGCCGTATCAATACTATTGAAGCCCAGATTAAATTCCTTTGCCATTCTATTATTTACCTCTGAGGCTGCCTCCAAGTCAAGCTGCGTTATATATGAGATTTCTCCGTACAGATTAACACTGCCTTCCTCAGGTATATTCCTTCCTGCAATTATGTCAAGGAACGTTGTCTTGCCGGAACCATTTGCTCCTACTATACCGATTATCTCTCCATAGTATGCCTTAAAGTCCTTTGCATCCAGAATGAGCCTTTCACCGTAATATTTCTTTATATTCTTAATATCTAACAAAAGCATAAAAATACCCCTCCTGCTTTTCCGGAGAGGATACATAGCTGTAAAAAGCACGCCCGAGACGATAATCATCTGTAGCAGCAAACATTATGTTAAAAATAATAAATGTAGGACTATGTATCCCAACCGGAACCGAATGAATAGCAGAATAAACCTTGGTACAAGGATAAATCTGCTAAATGTTTAGTTGTTCCTGATTAGAATAATATCCTCATGTATTTAATACCTTGCCTTTCTTTGTTTCGTACTTATTATAGTAAAGTGACCTGTGGAAGTCAAGCTGTAGTTTGCATCAGCCGCCGCTTATACAGGAAAATTGTTATTCATGGTATGGAAGGAAAATATTCCGTTATGTCGAATTTACTGAAATAAGACAAAAACACGAGGGGAGCAAGTTATGGAGCTTACTGTACAAAGAGCAAGAAACATAATAAATGCACTAAAAAACGGCGTTGTCCCTGACTGCGACCTGGAGTTCCTCTGCGTAGGAAGAAACAGGGAGATTAAAGAGTTCCAAAGGTGCTTCCAAGTGATTTCCGAAGGCAGCGGCACTGTGAAGTTTCTGAACGGAGAATACGGCTCCGGAAAGTCCTTTTTTATGAATGTGATCAAGCAAGCTGCTGTCAAAAATGATTTTATCGTGTCAAAGATACAGGTGGACAGAGGCTTCAGATTCAATAATCTTGAACACTTATACTATCATGTTATGCATAATCTTACTCTTAATATTACAGGAAGCTCTGTCTCAAGCTTTGAGAGCATATTTGATCTCTGGATCTCAAGGCTTCAGGAGTCGGCTAACAAGGACAGTGCTGCTGCGGAAATAAGTAAGGTCATATCACTGCTTAACAGGTATAATTTGTCCTTTGCCAGGGCTTTCCTGGCGTATATAAGAGCCAGGATAGAGAAGGACAGAGCATTATCTGACGCAATTGCCTCCTGGCTTATGGGGGAAAAGAACATCCCCGCAAATCTTAAAGCGAAGTTTGATGTAATAGGTAACGTAGATAGGCTTAATTCCATGGACTTTTTAAAGGCCTTTGTTGAGCTGATTAAGCTTCTTGGTTACAGCGGACTGGTAATCCTTATAGATGAACTTGAGTTGATTATGAGTGATAGAGTGGATATCCGAAGAGTATCTTATGAAAACCTCAGAAACATTATTGATACATGCTGCTCGGGAGAGTTGGGAAGCTGCATGTTCGTTTTTGCCGCTACAAATGACTTCTTTGAGAATCCCGAAAAAGGTATAAAAACCTACGAGGCTTTAACCCAAAGGCTGGGAGATGCCATAGATAAATCCAATTCCGTTATGTATGATGCAAGACAGCCCGTAATAAGGCTTCAGAAGCTCAGTACCGAAGAATTTCAGGAGCTTACCGACAGAATCATCGAAATATATAAAATCCTTTATAACTTTGAGCCAATGACCAGTAATGAGTCTATAAGAAGCTGGACCTTTATATCCTGCAGAAAATTCGGAGCAAAACTATCCGAACTGAGTATCAGAGAATACCTGACAAAGCTCATAGAAGTCCTTGACATTATGGAACAACACCCGGAAAACAAGCTTTTTACCTCTGAGCTGAAAGCAGTAAAAAAGGGCGATACAGAAGTGTATATAAATCGGAACCAGAGATAAAGGCCGGATTAAAAAATCCGGCCTTCACTTTCTCTAATGGGCTTCCGCTCCTAAATATGCTTTCTTTACATCAGGATTTGCAAGCAGTTCCGCTCCTGTTCCACTCATTGTTATTATTCCCGTCTCCATAACATATCCTGTATCTGCGATATGAAGCGCTGCATTTGCGTTTTGTTCAATAAGGAGAATTGTAACTCCCTGCTTGTTTACTTCCTTAATAATGTTAAATATCTCCTTAACTATAAGCGGCGCAAGTCCCAATGAGGGCTCATCCATCATCATAAGCTTCGGTCTCGACATCAGTGCCCTTCCGACTGCAAGCATCTGCTGCTCGCCTCCTGACAATGTGCCAGCCGTCTGCCAGCTTCTCTCCTTAAGAATGGGGAACAAGCCATACACCATCTCTATATCTTCTTTTATTTCCTTTTCGTCGTTTCTTGCAAAAGCACCGATTCTAAGGTTTTCAAGTACTGAAAGGTTTGGAAAGATTCTTCTTCCTTCAGGTACAAGGGTTATCCCGTGCCTTACCATTTCCTGGGTCTTCATACTGAGCAGGTTTTTCCCCATGTAGGTTATTGTTCCCTGTTTAGGTTTGACAAGCCCCATGACTGATCTGAGCGTAGTACTCTTACCGGCGCCGTTTGCACCTATAAGCGTTACTATCTTCCCCTCTTCAACCTCGAGACTGATTCCCTTCAAGGCTTCAATACCGCCGTATGCAACAACTAAATTTTCTATTTTAAGCATCTTCATCCACCCCCAGATATGCTTC
>JAQVFD010000003.1 GCA_028697435.1 Clostridiaceae bacterium | reverse complement strand
CATCAAAATACATTGTTGTTGCGGCAGGCCCGGGAAGCGGCAAAACCCGTATACTTGTTCATAAGCTGGCTTCATTGCTATTGATGGAAGACGTAAAGCATGAACAACTGTTGATGGTGACATTTTCAAGGTCGGCGGCCACTGAGTTTAAGAAACGTTTGCTGAAGCTTATAGGTAATGCTGCCAACTTTATAGAGATAAAAACCTTCCACTCTTATTGTTTTGACTTATTAGGAAGAGTAGGCACTTTAGAAAAGTCAAATGAGATTATTCAAGAGACAATTAAAAGGATAAAGGACGGAGAAGTTGAAGCCGGCAGGATTACAAAAGCTGTTTTGGTAATTGATGAAGCACAGGACATTGATGAAAATGAATTTGAGCTTATAAATGCATTGATGGAACATAATGAGGAGATGCGTGTAATAGCAGTTGGCGATGATGATCAAAATATCTATGAATTCAGAGGCTCCAGTTCCAAATACTTGGAGAAGCTGATTAATGAAAAAGGAGCAGTCATGTATGAATTAGTTGAAAACTACAGGAGTAAAAGTAATATCGTTGCTTTCGCAAACCAGTTCTTACAAAGGATTCCGCAAAGATTAAAGAATACCCCAATCATTGCCGTTCAGAGCGACAATGGAAGAATTAAATTGGTTAAATACAATAGTTCTAATCTGATTACGCCGTTAGTTGATGATATACTCCTTGAGGGCTTGGCAGGTACTACTTGTGTTCTAGCTAAGACAAATGAAGAAGCAATGCAGATTACAGGATTGCTCGTAAGGAATGGACTGCATGCAAAGCTTATACAGTCAAACGAAGGATTTAGCTTATATAACCTTCTAGAAGTCAGATTCTTTCTGAGCCAGCTTAATTTGGCAGATGATGTTTATATTATAAGCGATGATGTCTGGAATAATGCCAAACGAAGGCTTATAGAACGGTTCAAAAATAGTCTGAACCTGGAGACATGCATCAACATGATTAGAGATTTTGAGGCAGCTAACACTAAAAATAAATATAAATCGGACCTGGAGATTTTTATTCGTGAATCAAAATTGGAAGATTTCTTTAACGAGAGCATAGAGACAATAATTGTCTCAACCATTCACAAAGCTAAAGGTCGAGAGTTTGACAACGTTATACTGATGCTTGACCAATTTAACACAGGAACAGATGAAGCATTGCGGCAATTGTATGTAGCAATGACAAGGGCAAAGAGCAGTCTTACCATTCACTATAACGGGAACTATCTTGATTACATAAAGGCGGAAGACCTTAAGATTGTTAACGATCCTAAGATCTATCCTCCACCATATCAACTGGCAATGCAATTGACTTTTAAAGATGTATGGCTGGATTTTTTCCGGTCATGCCAAAACACGATTTCTAAACTAAATAGTGGAGATGAATTGATTGTTGACGGCAGTTGCTGCCTCAACTCAAGAGGTCAAATAGTACTGAAATTCTCTAAACAGCTTTTAAAACAGATAGAAGCTTTAAAGCAAAAAAACTATGAGCCCCAAAAAGCGATAATACGATTTATCGTATACTGGCAGAAAGAAAACTCAGAACATGAAGTTAGAATTATGCTGACGGAGTTATATTTTGAAAGAACAGAAGAGGCTTATGCCTAAGTATACTGATGAAAATTTTTGATACTAGACATATCAGTTAGACAGTTATATTTACGCCCTTAAACAATAACTGCTTAACTGTCGTGCCTGACACTTATAGAAAAGACACATTCATCATTTAATAAACCAGAAAAAGTAATATACTATATTTAACATGCTCAATGATATAGGTTTGAAGTCATATACTTTAGAATATCAGTGGTGCGAGCATTTCTCTGACCCGACAATAGCCGATGCAATAATGGATAGAATCATTCATAACTCATATATTCTGGAGCTTGACTCAAAGCTCTCGTAGAGAGCGGTTGTAGCAGCCAGGAAGATGCAGAACCTGAAAAAGGTCTAAATAATGCTAATTATTGTTGCTCAAATACAGCAATTATTTTACAATCAAGTTAGCCGGCAAAGTGTCCGAATGTTTCCGGAATAGCCGCCCGGATGTTCCGATATATATATTGACTAAATCAGTAATGTCATATAGTGAGACAAATCATATCACATATGATAACAGGAGGAAGAAATGCAATATGATATTGTAAAAATAAAAGAGGATATTATAAATCTTGTGAACAGTGCTGAGTATCAGGAGTTATATTCATATTATTCACAAAGCTCTTTTTTCAATATTCTTAATTTATCAAGAAAGGAAACGATTCATAGCGAGTTTCTCGCATGGCTGTTTAATCCGAAAGCAAATCACGAACTAGGTGATTATGCTATTAGAAAATTGTTGGAGACACTAGCACTGATTGTCAACAAGTTTCAAAAAACTAATAAAGAAAATAAGTTTCCGTTGGAAATAGAAGACATCATAATTTCGGGTAATTATGATATTGATAATGTTATTGTTCAAAGAGAAAAGAATGCAGGAGGCAATGGTTTTATCGATATCTATATTGAATTGGATGTAATAATACAAAATGAACCATTGAAGCTTTCTCTGGTTATTGAAAACAAGGTTAAATCAAGGGAAGGAGATAAGCAGACTACCAGATATTATGAATGGTCTAAGAAAGAATGTTATAAATCGATATTTGTATTCTTGACTCCGCTATCCAATGCTGAATTTGAAAATTTATCAGAACCTGAATGTGAATGCAAAAACTATATACAGTTGAACTATCAGTACATAGTTGATTACATAATAGAACCGTGTAAAAGGCTAAAAATACCCGATGAAGCAAGGATGTTTATAGAAAATTATTTAAGAACGCTAAGTTATCCGGCACTCCAACTGGATACAAAAGAATCAGAAAGAGGTGATATTGTGATGGCAATCGGTGAACGGGAAAGGAATTTACTCAGGAACTTTTGGGAAGCACATAAGGAATTGTTGATTGCTGCAATATCAGCCCTAAAAGATGATCCGGAAATCTCAGACGAGGATAGGATAAGTATTAATAACGGTTTGGAAGCTGTGATAAAAGCAAGTAATAAGGATACTTCAAAGTATAGTTTTAATGGGAGTAAATACGCAAAAAACCGGTTGGTATTGGCTGTAATTAAAAAGTATGTTAATGACAATCCAAATGTCACATATAAAGAGTTAAAGAGAATTTTCCCTGATAATATGCAAGGTACGAAGTATGGTGTATTTCAAAGCTTGGAATCTGCCGCTGAAATATATAAAGAAACAGATATACCGAGACACTTTATTAAGGATGATGAAGTTGTCCAATTAAGTGATGAGAAAATAGCAGTTTGTTCACAGTGGGGAATAAACAGAAATGATGAGCATAATAGCAATATCAATAAATTCATCAGAAAAGCAAATGAGCTGGGGTATATAATAAGTCATGATATGGATTATTAGATAAACGAAAAGATTATACGTCAATGTAAACAAGGGGGTGCATTCATGATAATCAAACTTTACTGGCCAGACTGTAATTTTTTTAACGGGGAATGGGTAAGTGATGTTATAGATTCATATTGGGTTGAATGTACATATGAAGAAGCAGAGAAAAATGTATTCCCTTATTTATCGCCTGAACAAATTGAGAATAGTAAGAAAAACTGGGAGCCGAGAGAAAGCAAGAATAATTCCTATTGAGGTATAAAGACACATGAGAAATGAGGAGGGTCGTCCTATGGATAGCAATAAATTAAGCCTGCTGGCATCATGGATGAAGCAGTCAAAATACACTGTGGTTTTGACCGGAGCCGGAATATCAACCGAGAGCGGCATCCCGGACTTCCGTTCGGCAAGCGGGTGGTGGAGAAATATTGATCCTACAACGGTTGCTTCAAGATATGCATTGGAAAACCAGTATGAGCTGTTTAGAGACTTCTATATAATGCGCATAAATACACTTGAAGGCTGTAAGCCCCATGAAGGTCATAAAGTATTGGCTGAATGGGAGAAAAGGGGTCTGGTACATTGCATTGCAACACAAAATGTTGACCGGTTTCATCAGGAGTCAGGAAGCTGCAATGTATATGAATTGCACGGAAATATTAGGACTGTCAGATGTGAGGACTGCAACAATGCAGCAGTATTAAAGGATTTTGTGGAAAAGAAGCCGTGTACAAAATGTGGGGGAAAACTCAGACCAAATGTTGTACTATTCGGAGAATCCCTTCCATATGAAGCATTGGATAATGCAACATGTGCAATCAGTAAAGCTGATCTTGTGATTGTCATAGGAACAAGTCTTCAGGTATATCCGGTAAACCAGCTGCCGGAACTATGCGAAGGAAAAAAGGTCTATATCAATTTAGATACAGGCAGTAGTAGCAGTCAATTTGACTTAGTGATAGAAGGAAGTGCAAGAGATGTTTTGACAAAGGTAGAAATGCTTTTGGATTAATTTATTGAGGTACAAATACTTTGGGAGGTGCTTCTATGTGCGGCAGGTATCAGCTTGACAGCGGAATTGAACAGCTTATGCTCAGGTTTTCGGTATGGCAGGTATTTATCGAAGAGTGCTAAACGAAGACGGCAGTCTGTTTTAAATATCATTTCTTTAACACCTCTCTTATTTCCCACCTTAGTTACTTTTTAGATTTTGTTATTTTAAACTTATTGTATAAAATTAGTACCAAAAGATCAAAAGCTTTATGAGACATATCAAGCTTACTTGACATTAACTCACATGTTTTTTACAACTGAAAATTTTCCATCAATAAGTTATAATAATATTACCGATCTTATTATAATAAGGAGCAAGTTATGGATTATAGTGTATTTGATATTATAGGACCCAGGATGGTGGGACCCTCCAGCTCTCACACCGCAGGTGCGGCGATTGCTGATAAGAGCAAGTTCGTATGGACAATGCTTATTCGTCAGCCCGACTTTGTAACGGTAGAGGTTTTTGATACAGCCAAGGTCACACTCGCAAAGAAAAAGCCAAGCCTTGATGTTTCAAAGGCTCGGCTTGAAAAAATAACCGAGGGTTTGTGCGTTCAGGTTTTGCACATTGGCTCGTATGACGATGAACCTGCTACGGTGGCTTTGCTTGACCGTTTTGCGATTGATAGCGGATATGTTATTGATATGAGTGGCACTCGCCGCCATCACGAGATTTACCTCTCCGACCCTCGCAAGGTTGCGCCGGAGAAGCTAAAGACGGTGCTTCGGCATCCGATAAGGAGGTTTCCTAAATGAATAAAATATCAATTCGCTTTTTTGACGATGCGGAAGTTCGTGCCGTATGGGACGACGCGAATTCTAAATGGTGGTTTTCTGTGCTTGACATAGTCGGAGTTTTGCGCAGCGAAAGCGATTATGAAAAAAATCGAAATTACTGGAAATATCTAAAAACGAAATTGAAAAAAGAAAATAGCGAGTTGGTTAGTCGAGCTAACCAACTGAAATTGACAGCCTCAGATGGAAAAAAATATCTTACTGATACTTTTGATTATGACGGTATCATCGCACTCGCAAAAAATTTTCCAAGTAAAAAAGCAAATCGCTTCATTGAATGGTTCACATACAGCGATGAAACAATTGATGGAAAAAGCAAGAGCAAGGCATATGCGCTTTTTGACAGTTCCCTGCTTGACACATTAGAGGTCGGAACAGTCAAGGGCTTGCAGCAGATTCACGGCTATCTGTTTGGTGGGCTTTATGATTTTGCCGGGCAGATCAGAACGCTCAATATAGCCAAAGGTGGCTTCCAGTTTGCAATGGCTCGTTACTTGCCGAAGACTCTAAATAAAATTGAAAAAATGCCCGAAAGCACCTTTGACTAAATTGCAGATAAATATGTGGAGATGAATGTCGCTCACCCGTTTATGGAGGGCAACGGCAGAAGCACGAGGATTTGGCTCGACCTGATGCTTAAAAAGAACCTGAAACTCTGTGTTGATTGGAGTAAAATCAACAAGAAAGACTACCTCTCCGCCATGGAAAAAAGCGTTTCAAATCTGGCACAAATAAAAGCCTTATTGAAGTCTGCTTTAACGGACAAGATTAACGACCGCGAGGTCTTTATGAAAGGTGTAGACTATTCCTACTATTACGAGCAGGAAGACAACATTGTAGAAGAATAAATCTGTACCCTGACTTATTCCCGAGAACGGGCAAATGATAAAATACATACCAGACATCAATCTGATGCTATCGTTCCACCCAGTATGAGGGAACATATAAAACTGCCAATTATCCATATATCTAGAATCGTAGATAATCAAGCTTTTCTATTGCTATTTAACCCGCCCACACATCTTAGACTGAAAATTTTCCATTAATAAGATATAATAATATTACCTATCTTATTATTATAAGGAGACCAGCTATGGATTATAGTGTATTTGATATTATAGGACCCAGGATGGTGGGGCCCTCCAGCTCTCACACCGCAGGAGCGGCGCGATTGGGCAAAGTGGCAAGAAGAATCAGCGGCAACGATGTTGCCCAGGTGACATTTACGTTATACGGCTCTTTTGCAAAAACCTACAAAGGTCATGGAACTGACCGTGCTCTCCTGGCAGGAATAATGGGTATGGAACCTGATGATCCCAACCTTAGCAGTTCCCTGGAGCTGGCAAGATCGGCGGGCTTGGTATATGAATTTGTTATCAGTGATGCAGAGCCGCCTCATCCCAATACTGTTAAAATGATGATTACCGGCAGTGGCGGTAAGAAAACGGAAGTAGTTGGAAGCTCTATCGGTGGCGGAAATATCAAGGTGGTACAGCTCAATGGATTGGCGATTGAGTTCACCGGAGAATATCCTACCCTGGTGATACGACATCTTGATCGTCCCGGGGTTATAGGAGATGTAACCGGTCTCATGGGACAGTTCAATATCAATATTGCATTTATGCGGGTTTTCAGGCACAGCAAAGGGCAGGATGCCTTCATGATCTTGGAGACTGACAATGTGATCCCCAAAAAAGTCGTTTCTCAGGTCAGGGCGTTAAGCGATGAGATCAAGGACGTATATCTAATAGAAGCAATGTGAAGAAAGAGGAAGATATTATGAGTATAAGTTTTACAAGCGGTTCTGAGCTGTTGAGCATGTGCAGTAAAAGTAATGTTAAGATATTCGAAATAATGCTGGCGAGAGAGGTATATTTATCACAGAAGAGTAAGGATTCAATAATAAGTGAGATGCAGGAAAACCTGTCGGTCATGAAGAGAGCCATAGAAAGAGGTCTGACTGAAGATATCAGGTCTGTCAGTGGTTTGACCGGTGGAGATGCTAAAAAACTTAGATATTATCATGAAAAGGGTCAGACGGTGGCCGGTCAGGAGTTAAACAAGGCAGTGGCTGCAGCTATGGCTGTATTGGAGGTAAATGGCGCCATGGGTCAGATAGTAGCAGCTCCCACGGCAGGGTCCAGCGGAATACTGCCCGGTGCAATAATTACAACAGCTGAGCGTTTTGGCAAAACTGATGAGGATGTAATCAATGCTTTATTCACTGCTTCGGCGGTTGGATATTTGATAACAAATAACGCAACTGTGGCAGGAGCTGAGGGAGGCTGTCAGGCAGAAACCGGTGCGGCAGCAGCAATGGCAGCGTCAGCCATAGTTGAAATGTTAGGGGGTACTCCCGCACAGGCACTAGATGCGGCAGCAATTTCAATAAAGAACATATTGGGATTGGTATGCGACCCCATAGCAGGTCTGGTTGAGGCGCCCTGTATTAAGAGGAATGCCATTGGTACCACAAATGCTCTTATATCTGCAGATCTGGCATTGGCAGGCATCACAAGCATAATACCCTTTGATGAGGTAGTGGAAGCCATGCTGAAGGTAGGAAAATCCCTGCCCTGTGAGCTTCGGGAGACCGGAACGGGCGGACTTGCGGAGACACCTACAGGAAGACAGATACGTGAGAGGATTTTCGGGGATATCTGAAAAACAGTAATAGAAACCTGGAACTGCTTATAGATATCGGTAAAACCAAGGAGGTGATCTTATGCCACTTGAAATAATACGTAATGATATAACAAAGGTCCATGTTGATGCAATAGTTAACGCAGCCAATTCATCCTTACTTGGGGGAGGAGGGGTTGACGGGGCAATCCATCGGGCTGCGGGACCGGAGCTGCTTGAGGAGTGCCGCACCCTCGGAGGCTGTAAAGTAGGGCAAGCTAAAATCACAAAAGGATACAAGCTGCCTGCAAAGCATGTAATCCACACAGTCGGTCCGGTTTGGCACGGGGGTAATTCCAACGAGGAGAAGCTTCTTTCCGATTGTTATAAAAACTCCTTGGAATTGGCTAAGGAGCATAAGCTTGAAAGTATTGCCTTTCCGCTGATATCATCAGGTGCCTATGGGTATCCCAAAGATAAAGCATTTAAAACAGCTATATCGGTTATTGGAGAATTTCTCTTAAGCAATGAAATGACAGTTTATCTGGTTGTCTATCCTTGACGAGCCGTTGCTAAAATTTTTTATACTGAAAGAACAAGGCGAATAGTATGGCAAATAAAATAGTGATTTTTGATATTGAAATAGAAGTAATTAAAAAAAATATAAAAAACATGCATCTGACAGTGTTACCGCCTGATGGTAAAGTGCGAATAACAGCACCTGCAAGCATTAAGGATGATACCATACAGTCATTTGCTATTGATAAAATTACTTGGATAAAAAAACAAATCGGCAAGTTTGAAAATCATCAAAGACAGACAAAGAGGGAATATGTTACCGGTGAAAGTCATTATGTCTGGGGAAGACGGCATAGACTGGAACTAAGACACAACTATTCAAATAAGGTGGAAATCGAAGGGGATAATCTGATTTTAACTGTTCGTAAGGATAGCACAACCCAACAGCGTGAGAATGCTATGATAGAGTGGTATCGGAAGCAGCTAAAAGAAAAGCTCCCGGAACTTACTGAAAAATGGGAAAAGGTTATAGGCATAAAAGCTGATACTTTTCGGGTAAAAAACATGCTGACGAAATGGGGAACCTGCAATATCAGAGACAAACGCATTTGGATCAATTTACAGCTAGCCAAGAAACCGATAAATTGTCTTGAGTATGTTATAGTGCATGAGCTTGTGCATCTCCTGGAAAAGAGCCACAATTCGGTTTTTGTTGATTATATGAATAAATTTCTTCCGGATTGGCGCATGACCAAAAATGAGCTTAACAACTTCACCATGGATAGGTATTTATAAATGGGAAACCCCTCAACGAATCATATGCAGTAAACAATAGAGTATATTGCGGCAAAAAATATAGAGGGGAAAGTAGTGATGAATAAGTTTTTACAGAGGAGGTGCTTCTATGTGCGGAAGGTATCAGCTTGACACCGGAATTGAGCAGCTTATGCTCAGATTTGATGCAGAAAACAGATATATAGGATACGGTTCAAAAAATGAGATATTTCCGACAGACATGGTTGCAATAATAACCGAAGAAGGCGGACATAACTATATTGATGCTGCAAAATGGGGATTTGATAACCCATATGATAAGAGACCTCTGATCAATGCAAGAGGAGAGACTGTGGATCAGAAAAGGACATTCAAGGACATGTTTACCAATGGGCGGTGCATTATCCCGGCAACGGCCTTTTTTGAATGGCAGAAAAATGAAGAAAAAAAGAAGACCAAAATGCTGATTACCGTAAAGGATGTACCTATTTTCGGTATGGCGGGTATTTATCGGAACGTGCTAAACGAGGACGGCAGTAAGATTTTCAGAGCTGCAATAATTACAATATCCGCTAATAAGGTCATGTCTGAAATACATGACAGGATGCCTGTTATTTTGCCTGCAGATGCTGAAAAAGTATGGCTGGATAATACAATCACAGATGCTCTTATGTTAAAAGAATTTTTAAAATCCTTTGATGGAGATATGCTCTATAGACCTGCTGTTTAGGAGGGCTTACTCCCCTCCGCAGCCGCCGCAGGATTCTTGAATTCGTTGTTCATCAAGGACCTCTTGTACCCTGTCCCTGACAAGCTTCCATTTTGAATCCGGACCAACAGCATCATCAAGACCGTAATATATCTTAAAGTAATCGACGGTAGTGCCATTGAGTTGGGCTATTCTACCAAGACTCACTTCACCATAAGCGTCACCCCAGGGCGTATTGTTATCAAGTTCAGAGGACAAACCCAGTTCTTCCTTTAGTTTAGCACTTTTAATTCCTGTAAGCTCAGCGATTTTATAAAAAGGTATAGAATATTCTACATCTCTTGCCCTTGCTCTGGCGGATATTTTTTCAGGCAAGTCATATAATTCCTTGTAGGCAGCAACACTTAATCCCTCTTGCTTTGCAATTTCTCTCAGGGTAGCTTCCGGAACATGACTATAGCGGTCAAATCCTGCCCACTGTAACGCAGTTATACCTCCAAAGAAAACAACAAAAACCAATGCAAGTAATGCCACGGAATTGACTCTGAATTTCAGGAACTTCATTTCAAGGGCACCGTTAACGGGGCATGCGGCAACGCACTTCCCGCAGTCTATACATTCAGGTGTCGTCACTGTTTCCACATTTTCGACGTCTATCTGTACGGGACAGCTTTTACTGCACAGTCCACAGTTTATACATAGGTCCTTATCGCGAGCTATTCTTAATCTGCTTAAAAGTCCTAATATCGAGTTTAACGCACCCAAAGGGCATGCGTACTTGCAAAAGAACCGTTCGTAGAAGAATGAGCCAAGCAATACAACGACTAACACTATTAACCCAATAAAGTATGTCCCCATGATTTCACTGGTATTGGGAATATGAGCATAGGCTGTCCAAGGGTCCCAATTTTGCAGCCATAAAGTACCGCTAAGCCATCCTCCCAGTATTGCTGCTACAAGCACAACGTACTTAAAATACCTCAAAGGTCTGTCAACAACAGCAGGTACCGTAAACCTTTTTTTAAAAACTCGCCTCCCTATGTTTCCGAAAATCTCCTGAAGGGTTCCAAAAGGGCAGATTAAACCACAGAAAGCTCTCCTGAATATTATTGCAACCACCACTGTAATTATCAAGAGCCCTATGGTACCCGAAAACACTTTAGGCAGGGTAGCCCCATCATTTGTTATATAGTAATACAGGGTTTCAACTCCGCCTATAGGACAAATTGCATGTATTGTGGGATAAAGCTTGTTCCCTGCAACGTGTATAAACGCAGCCGCGCTTACAAATATCAAGACAACAGCAAGTAAAAGATAGCGTAATACAGTAAAAATGGTATTTCTGCGAGCATATCCTTTTTCTTCACTATCCATGACTTTTACTCCCCCTATAAAATTGCTTACAATCTTAGTTTAGTTACAATATGTGATAGGATCATGATAGAAATGTGAATAGTTTATGAATTATTTGTATTTTCTGTAGCATTTTAACACAGCTTATACAAGGATGTCGAAGGATAAATTGAGAATATGTCAAATTATATATAATAAAGAAGAGGTATGAGCAAAATACCAACAAACTGAATATGGAGTGATTATCTTGATAGAAGTTACAGCAGCAATAATACGCGATGGAGAAAAGATTCTTATATGTCAGCGTGGGGCAGATGATGAATGCGGCATGTTATGGGAATTTCCGGGGGGTAAGAGAGAAGATGGCGAGACTCTGGAAGAGTGCATAATAAGGGAGATTCGTGAAGAATTGGAGCTTGATATTAAAGTTCTGAGCGTTTTTACTAAAAGTATATATCACTTTAGCGGAAAAGAAATATACTTTACTGTATTCAATGCAGAAATTTGCGGAGGCCAATTACGACTAAACGTACATAATGCTATAGAATGGGTAACAGTAGAAGAATTGACCGGATATGAATTTATGCCTGCTGATGTTGAATTTGTTGGAAAGATGTTGAAGGAATCCTAATAATAAAAAAACCACTTGCAGGTATCCACCTCATATCTTAATTCATACGGTTTAAAAACGCCGTCTTCAATGCTTTCACAATGATACACAAGCATTTTATTGCCTGCGTAAAAATTAGTATCCGATTTTGTTATTCTGTCTACCCGTACTGTAACGAGGTTCTTTTCTTCGGTAACAATCTTGAATTTAAGAGGAAAGGGATTACCGTCAACATCGAAATCTGCCCTTACCTTTACAATTTGTCTGCCCATTGCAAAATCTCCTCCCTAGAGAATAGTAGACATGACCGGATATTCATCAGCTCCCATCCCGCCTGTCATTGCGTGAAATTGGTCATCTGCCAATACCGCTCTTTTAATTATTGAATTGCCGTATCTGTTTCTTATCCGGTCAATTGCGCTATCCAACGCTTGTTTCTTAACTATATCCTTAGTATCGAATATACTGAATTGAGTAAATTCAGAAGAGCTAAAGTCTGTTACTCTTACTCCAAGGTGACGGATTGGCTCACCCTGCCAGCCTTCATTAAAAAGCTCTACAACATTTTTATATATCTCATTGGTTACATCGGTCCTGTTAAATAGCTTTCTTTGGTGAGAATACATGTTTAATTCAGAGGTTCTGATTGATACCGAAACCACTCCGCATACTGCCTGAACCCTCCTAAGCCTATAGGCTACCGATTCCGTCAGGGACAACAACACTTTATAGGCTGTTTTGCGGTCTATAACATCAAACCTTATGGTGGTGCTGTTTCCGATGCCTTTCATTATGAGGTTATAGCCCTCATGAACGGGGGACTCTTCTAAACCGTTGGCATACTGCCATATTAATATGCCATGGCTTTTCAACTTATATTTCAATATTTCCGGTTCGCACTTTGCAAGGTCGCCAATGGTATAAACTGCAATATCATTCAGCTTCTTCTTTGAGGCCCGGCCAACCATGAAAAGATCCTGCACCGGCAGGGGCCACATTTTCTCCGCCATCTCCTTTTGATTTAAAAGCGTGTGTACCATATCGGGTTTTTTCAAATCCCCGGCGATCTTTGCCAAAAGCTTATTTGGTCCGATGCCGATATTAACTGTAAACCCCAAGGTTTTTTTGATTTTTTCTTTCAGAGCATAGGCATAGGGCACGGGAGGGCCAAAGTTTTCAGACATTCCGCTGTAATCCAGGAAAGCTTCGTCTATGCTAAACCGCTGTATTAGTGGGCTATGCTCTTTAAGTATTTCCGCGAGAGCATCGCTGCATTTTATATATAATTCATAATCGGGCGGAACAACTACAAGGTCAGGACATTTTTGCCTTGCCTGCCAGAGGACTTCACCTGTATTTATCCCATATTTCTTTGCCGGGGTGCTTTTAGCCAATACTATACCATGTCTGTCTGCCTGGCTGCCGCCTACTACGGAGGGTATTTGCCTCAAGTCAACTTTATCACCCTTCTGCAAATTATAAACCGCTTGCCATGACAAAAAGGCACTATTTACATCTACGTGCATAATTGTCCTCATAAAATTCACCTCTGCACCGTTTGTGGTGGTACTATTACTATAAACGGAGGACAAGGCATAAGTAAAACTCCAAAGTTGGCTAATTATAGCAGGAAAGTGATGCTTTTCAGCCGTTTTCTTTAAAATACACGTAAAATTATACGAACATATGTTCTTGTTTATTTCATCCTTTACTAAAATTTATCTATAAGTTATGATGATATTAGATGGATAAAAAGTTAACAATAATAGAAATTGGAGGTTCAAAATGGTATCGAAAGATATGCTTCGTTATGGAACGGTTCGTTCCTGTATCCGTGAGCTGTTCGAGTACGGAAAACAGCGCAGTTCGGTTGTTGGGAAAGAAAACGTATATGATTTCAGCATTGGCAATCCCAGTGTTCCGGCCCCGGAGGAAGTCAATCAAACCATCCGGAATATCATTGATGAAATGCCATCCACGGCCATCCATGGCTATACAAGCGGTCCGGGCAGTAATGAAACCAGAGCGGCCATTGCCGACAACCTTAATGAACGCTTCGGCACCGATTACAAATTTTCAGATCTTTATATGACGGCAGGTGCTGCCGCAGCACTGACTGCCGTATTCCGCGCATTGACCATCGATGATAAAACAGAATTCATTGCTTTTGCGCCATTCTTTACTGAGTATTCCTGTTTTGCAACAACGGCAGGGGCTAAGCTTACAACGATACCCCCAGATATTCCCGCATTTCAGATTAACTTTGATTTGCTTGAAAAGAGTATCAATGCAAATACCCAGGGTGTTATAGTGAATTCTCCCAACAATCCTTCCGGCGTTATCTACACCGAAGAGACTATCAAGAAACTGGCTGCTCTGCTTAAGAAAAAATCTGCAGAGGTAGGTCATCCCATATTCATAATCAGTGACGAACCTTATCGGGAATTGGTTTATGAAGGCACAGTGCCGTTCATTCCTCATTACTACTCCAACACAATAATCTGCTACTCCTACAGTAAGTCTTTGTCTCTGCCCGGGGAACGTATAGGCTATGCTCTGGTTCCGGGTTCTGTGGAGGATCATGATGAGGTGTACAACGCCATTGCAGGAGCGGGACGTGTACTGGGTTATGTATGTGCTCCTTCCCTGATGCAGCATGTTATTGCACGATGTGCAAATGTAAAGCCCGACCTTAAGCCCTATATTGCGAATCGTGAATTGATACACAATGGGCTGACCGAGATAGGATATAATTGTGCAAAACCTTCCGGAGCCTTCTATCTTTTCATGGAAGCACCAAATGGGGATGCGAAGAGCTTTTCCGACATGGCAAAGCAGTCTGACCTTCTGATTGTACCGGGCAACGATTTTGGTTGTTCCTCTTATGTGAGGATCTCTTATTGTGTGGATCATGATATGATTAAGCGCTCTTTGCCGGTATTTAAAAAGCTGATGGAGAAAATCAGAGGTTGATAATAATAGAAGGGTTGTTGTAAAATTAAGATTTTACAGCAACCCTTTTTTCAATCTTTCATCCAGTATTTCATTTGCAAGCTGCGGATTTGCCCTGCCTTTTGAAGCTTTCATAATCTGACCCATCAGAAATACGGCTGCTTGTTTTTTTCCTGCAGCATAATCTGAAAGGGATTGAGGGTTATTACTCAGTACACTATTGATGATTCTTTCTAATTCCAGTCTATTGCTGATTTGGCTGAGTCCCTTCTCTTTAATTATATTTTCGGCATCTTTACCGGTTCTGAACATTTCGCTGAACACTTCCTGACCGGCGGTAATGCTTATTTTTCCCTCTTCAATAATTTCTATCAGTTTGCCGAGTTCTTCCGGAGGAATCGGTATTTGTTCCGCTTTCAGCCCTTTTTCATTCAAAAGCTTCAGGATGCTTCCCAATATCCATTTTGCTCCGACCTTTGGTTCTGCGCCGCAGGATACCAATGCTTCATAGTATTCCGAGAGTGCTTTATATCCGACTATTATGTCAATATCCTTATTTTTGAGGCCATAAAGCTCTCTGAAGCGCTTTTTCCTGATCACCGGCATTTCCGGAAGGTTTTTCTTAATTTCCCGGATCAGGGTATCATTGATTATAATCGGTCCCAGGTCAGGATCGGGAAAGTATCTGTAATCATCGGCATCTTCTTTTGAACGCATCGGAATGGTTTCTTCCTTTACAGCCTCCCAGCGCCTTGTTTCCTGAACTATTTTGTCTTCTTCCTTAAGGGTATATAGTTTTTTTTGGCGTTTTTCTTCATATTCAAGGGCTTTTTTCAACTCTTTGAATGAATTAAGGTTTTTTAGCTCTACCCGGGTATTTAAGGCATTTTGACCTTTTTTTCTCAGGGAGATGTTTGCATCACACCGCAGAGAGCCTTGCTCCATACGGCAGTCGGAGATTTCTCCGTATTCCAGCATGGACTTGAGGGCAATGAGAAAGGCAACCGCTTCTTCCGGGGAACGAAGGTCGGGTTCGGTTACTATTTCTATAAGCGGGATCCCGGCACGGTTATAATCAATCAGTGAAACACCGTCCGCCTCAAGATGTATCAGCTTTCCGGCATCTTCTTCCATATGGATCCTGTTCAATCTGATTCTGCGGGATACCCCCGCTGCCTCAATATCGACATATCCTCCTTTGCAGACAGGTGTATAATATTGTGTGATTTGATATGCCTTCGGAAGGTCAGGGTAAAAATAGTTCTTGCGGTCCATATGGCTTTCTTTGTTGATTTCACAGTTCAATATCAAGCCTGCTTTTACAACAAGAGTGACGGCCTTTGCATTAAGTGCAGGCAATGTTCCGGGAATCCCAAGGCATATGGGACAGGTGTTTTCATTTGGGTTTGCACCGAATTCCGTAGGGCATGAACAGAATAATTTGGATTTGGTATCCAGTTCGGCATGTATTTCAAGACCGATAACGGTTTCAAAGCTCATTTTTATTCCCCTCTTTCAGCTCTTGTTCTAAGGCATAGGCTGCCTTAAAGATCTTACCTTCCCCATAATGAGGTCCGATTATCCGGCTTTCAATCCAAGGCATTGAGAGGGCAGGAACACCGGTCAGGTGTATACTTGCGGTATATATGTCTGACAATACCGGCGAAACAGGGCTAAGCACCAGGTCATAGTCTTCAAAGACCCTGAGAAACTGTTCCTTTATTTTTCTGCGCAGCTTTTGCGCCTTATTGTAGTAAGCATCATAATATTTTGAGGACAGGACTAAGGTACCCAGGATTATTTTTTTCTTTATTTCTTCGCCGAAGCCTTCACTCCGGCTTCTTTCAATCAGTTCGTCAACACTTCTGAAGTCCTCTGCCCTATATCCGTATTTGATTCCGTCAAATCTCCCTAAGTTTGAGGCGGCTTCCGCCGAAGATATTATATAATATGCGGATAGGGCTTCTTCCGTCATGGGGAAGGATATATCCTCCACAGAAGCACCCATTTCTTTAAATTTTTCAATACATGATTTGAGAGAAAAAGCGGTTTCTCCATCAGGCACGGCTATTCTCATTCCCTTAATTCCATTTTCAATAGTACTCATATAATCTTCTTTTATAGAATGCCTGACTGAGGTGCTGTCCAACCTGTCTTCCCCTTGCATTGCCTCAAGGGTTATGACACAATCCTTTATGTTCCCTGCAACAGGACCTATCCGATCCATGGATGAACTGAGGGCAATGAGCCCAAACCTTGAAACCAGCCCATAAGTCGGTTTCAGGCTGACTACGTCGCAAAAGGATGCAGGCTGACGCATAGAGCCACCGGCGTCTGAATCCAGGGCAATGGGTGCCATTCCCGCTGACACAACTGCAGCTGCAAACTCATCCATATTTGTCTTACCTATTATTATCCCATCGGCTTCTTTAAGTTTTTTCACAGCTGTGGCGTCATAAGGAGGAATAAAATCATGAAGCATCTTGGAGGCGCAAGTAGTTCTTATGCCATCGGTGCAGATATTGTCCTTAATGGCAATAGGGACACCGGCAAGACTTCCGACCTGCTCGTTCCTGCTGATTTTTTTATCTATACGCTCTGCCCGGGCAAGGGCTTCTTCACGGCAGAGGGTCAAAAAACCGCCAATTAGAGGTTCTTTTTCATAGATCCTTTCAAGAAATGTTGTTATCACTTCTTTTGCGGAGAATTGTTTCTCAATTATTTCTCTTCGTATCTCAAAGGCGGTCATTTCTAATGGATTCAATACTCTCGCCACCTATTCAATAATTTTAGGTACCGTTATATAATCATTCCTTACAGATCTGGAATTACGTAAGAGTTTTTCTTTATTTCCAAAAACAAAAACCTCATCCTTACGCATAAACGGTTCAATTTCCAAATCATGAGGATCAAGGCTGCCTAAAGACTCAAAGCATGACAATATCTCCCGGAAATCCTCAACCATCTTTTGCGCTTGCATATCATCAAGTCTAAGCTTGGCAAGTTTTGCGGCATATCTGATATCTTCGGCCGATATTTTCAATTCATTCACTCCATTAATGGAATGATGTATATTTCTCTATCCGGGTATATGTTTCCTGCACCCTCTGATAATTCACCCTGAGGACAAGAAAGAAATTAAATATTCTGAAAATTAGTGTTGCATTATTGATATTTTATGTTATAATTAAATTAAGAAAGATGAATGCATCTTTCCTGCAGGCTCTAATTCAACTAATGTGCAACTTCCCTAAAGTACTGTGATTTGTTTGGTTTTGAGTTTTGAAATGTAGTTCATGTAGTTGGTAGAATTGGTTTAGAGTTTGTTAGTTAAGATTTTTGGTTTGAAAGGATTGAGGTAATTTACACTTGGTAGATTCAAAGGTATTCCGTTGAATTAGAGCTTGTTTCTTGAGGTGGTTTATTCATTTGAATAAACCACCTTTAAATTTGGCATTTTTTACTACAAAAACAAAAAAATTGAGATATCAATTATAACAAGATTTCAATGAAACCGGGGATATATGTCCACCGCCTATCGCATATATTTTTGCCTCGTTATTTTGAAGCAAAGGCGCTTCAGATGTGTTATAATTCAGTTAACAAACTGCAAAAGAAAAATTTATATAATATAAAATTAGGAGGAAGGACATGGAAGAGCATATAAGTACACAGCAAAGCAACCTTGCTCAATCCTTTCAATCAGCATTTGGGAACGAGGATCTGCTTTTCCAGCTTGTTGATCTTTTTCCCATTCCTATTGAGATTTTTGCACCGGACGGGACTACAGTTTTTGTCAATCGAGCTTGCTGTGAATTATGGAATGTGCCTGGGCCTGAGCATATTATAGGCAACTACAACATTATAAAAGATCCGGTGGTAAATGATGAGCTTGGTCTTAGGGAATATGTGCGACGAGGCTTTGAAGGAGAAACTCTCAGTGTATCCGATGTTAAGGTGCCCTTGGACGACCTTTCCAATAGATATGAAGCAAAGGACAATTCTTTCGATGTGTCAGCATTATATACCGATATTACTTGTTTTCCTATTTGGGATAAGCATCAAAAAATCGCATATATAGTCAATATATTTATCACCAGCAGCCTGTATCAAGGCAGGCCGGACATTGCAAGGGCCAGGGAATATATGGACAAGCACTGGCTGGATGAGTTTGAACTTAGCAAGGTAGCTGAGGCGGTAAACTTAAGTATATACCATTTTGCGCGCTTGTTTAAAAAACACACAGGGGAAACCCCGTATAGCTACTATAAAAAAATCAAGATTGAAAAGCTTAAGGAAAAGCTTCGTGATAAGAATCTTTCTATAGCAGAGACCTTTGCTGCTTGCGGCGTGGATTACAACGGAGCTTTTGCCAGGATGTTCAAAGAAGTAGTAGGGATGTCGCCCTCGGAATATCGTGAGTCGGTAATGAAACAGTAAAAGATAATTACAAAAAGAGCAATCATAACCATATTTAGAGCAATGGTTAGGGTATGCTCTTTTATTTTTGTTTTGTATGATGAGATTGCTAACAAGTATAGAGGAAAGGAGGTTATGCCGTGAGTGAGAATAAGACAAAAGAGCAGCTGCTGATGGAGATGATCGAATCTCAATACTTTCCATATCCTATTGCAGTATTTACCAGAGATGGGGTAATTAATACGGCGAATCAAATGTTTCTTGACGAAACAAATAGAAGCCTTAAAGATGTGGCAGAAGGCAAAATAAACATGCATGATCGCTTGACTACTGAAAATTATGAAATTTTAGAAGCTGTTCAAGATATATTTTCAGGAGAGACAAAACTATTAAAGAATCTTTCATATCCACTTTCCATGTTTGTTAGGGATGACGACGAAAAATCTCCGGCAAACTTCGGAGGTGCTATTTTCTTTCCTCTTGTCGAGGATAACGGGCAGATTGCCTATGGGGTAGTAATGTTTATAAAATAAAGAATGGAGGGAATATTCTATGAAACGCAAAGTAATTGCATACTTGACACTGCTGGCACTGGTGCCGGCAATGATTCCTTTGACAGTGACGGCTGACTATAATCCTCCTGCAAATGTTGGAGCACCGGAAAGCTTCACTGTTCAATACCGGGAGGATGGGATTGAAAAGACATGGATCGGATTTGATGCCAATATTAGTGCATCGAATGAATTGCGTGCTTTTGTGGATGTAATCGGAGCGGATGATTCTGCCTTTTATGAAGCAGGATTTAGCGCCTACGAGCTAATGGCACAGATTGATTACAAGGTTGATAACGGCAGCTGGCATTACAAAAGCGAATGGGATGATGATCGGGGGTATAATACGAATAAAAGCATTTGTCGTATTGAAAAAGGTACTTACTCATCTTCAGTCGTATTTGATGAAAGACAATTTGAGAGTATTTCCGATGGTGAGACACTGGCGGTAAACAAGTCTTATTTTGATGCTCATACGATGCATTTCAGAGTACGTTTTGTAGTAAATTACCAAGATGAAAACGGTGAATACTTTGGTTTCTTTTCTCCATGGTCCGAAACGGCATCATATAGCAATAATCAAAAGGTTGAAGACCCGGACAAGCTGATTAATCATGCACCTGTATTGAAGTCGGCAGAGTTAAAGAAACATTCTGATGGATCACCCTACCTGAATATAAGGGCAGATAAGGCTCATGAGGAAACTCAACTTCTGAATAATATTAGTAATGGTTGGGTAAAAGCCGACGTTTGGCTTAGAGTCAACAACGGTGAGTGGAAGTCTTGTCATAGTGACAGTTTTGTCGAAGAATTCAATATCGGAGCAGAGGCTTACTTTGGACTTAAAGATAATTATGATGCGGCGGTATATGAGATAAAGTTCAGGTATGTCTTTGATAATTATAATTATCCTGCTGCCGGAAAGTCCGGAGTCATATATAGTCCCTTCTCCAATATTATTTCCCATGGAATGGCAGCTTACTCCAATGCATCAAACTGGGCAAAAACCGAGCTGGATAAGGCAGCTGAATATGATCTGATACCACAATCACTAAAGGGTGCAGATATGACAAAGCCGATTACCAGGGAAGAGTTCGCCGAATTGGCAGTCAAGCTATATGAAAAAACAACAGGCACAGTGGCTGCAGCAGCTTCACCAAACCCTTTCGGCGATACGAAAAATCCGGAGATACTTAAAGCCTTCAAGGTTGGTGTAACCACAGGTACCTCTGCTACTACATTTGCTCCAAAAGAGCTTACCAACCGTGAGCAGGTTGCCACGATGCTAAGCCGTGCAATAAGAGTAATTGCACCGGGTGGTGATTTCTCAACTGACGGTGCACCGACCTTTACCGACCAGAAGGATATTTCCTCCTGGGCACTGGAGCATGTAATGTTCATGAGCAAGAGCGGAATAATCAAAGGTACAGACGGCAAATTCATGCCAAAGGCTGTTACTACGGCCCAGACAGCAGCAGGTTATGCCACTACTACAAGAGAACAAGCCATTGCGATGAGTGTGCGCTCCTTTGAGCAGTTCAAGTAGAAAGCAGCGGGAACGGTTCTTTTTGCTTTAATGAGAGACCTATAGAGGAAAGAAGGTAGAGTTAATGAAGTCAAAGATGTATAGAGTGCTGCCTTTATTGCTGATTGCGTGTTTGCTGGCAGGCTGCAGCAATCAGGTTAATACAAGTGAAGCGGCAGCAAAAGAGCTTCTGAAAAAGCCGATAGAAGCACCGGTCCCTCCTTCAATATCATTTAAATGCCATCATAACACAGAGGCCCAGGATGATGCTTTAGTGAATCAATTTATTGATGAATTCAATAAGCCAGAGCTGGAGATTCTTGATGCTCTGCTTTCAGCAGCTAAAGATACCGAGCTTGCAACAGGTGAATTGCCTGATCAGGAATTCAGCCTGGAGTTAAGGGTATTGAACAGGCTTATGAAAAAAGCAAATGCTTTGATTGATGAGTATAAAGGGCAGGAAGAGAAATATATTGCTATTTCCAGCGCAGCTTTGGCCACAGAAAAAAGATATCAGCTTTTGGCCGGCTCCGGCGGCGACAATTCAATTTTACCCAAGCTTGCAGCCTGGGCAAAAGAAATTGCAGCCAAGTACTTGAAGGAGCTTAAAGAGAATCATGAATATAAAAATATCCATCCAATACTGAAGATCACAAGAGAGGCGTCCTTTCTGGGAGCTGATATGGATAAATACGTTAATGAAGAACTTAGAAATGCACTTAAGTTCAAAGTTGAATATACAGATAAAATGAATACCGGCAGAGAATGGGGCTTTGCATATGAAGTGACCGGTGAAGCACCATTGGATCTCAGCCTGGCAACAACACAGATAAGTGCTTTTGAGGGGGAAGGTATCGGCAGATACGTAAGTTTCATGATAAACGAGCTCGAAGGCGGAGAAGCGGTAATGGATAATATTGCAGAGACTTTTCCAATACATTTTGTAGTTGATAATTTTAACCCATGTGAATCCGATACTTTTAATATTTACATGGATCGCTTCGGGTTGGGAAGTGAATCAATTACAATGATTCCGGAAGAACCCGACATTCCTCCTAAAACTGTGACGGGCCCCGCTGTTCAAGGAGGGACTGAATATAGCTTTCAGGGTAATAAGCAGGGGGATCTTTATAAATTTACGGTGGATTTGAATAACGGAAATAAAAATGCGGCTGATAAAACTTTTACAGCGAGTAATGAAAGGGTTGACGTAGAGCTTACATTAAAGCTTATTCATACCCCTTGAGCATATAAAATGATATGAGATAACTCGTGATGATAAAACAGTGTAGTCTGTGTAGTCGCTGAAGGAGAAATTCACAGAGACTACAGTTAAAACTCGTGATATGTAGTTTGTGTAGTTTGTGTAGTCGCCGTCAGACTTGTGC
>JAQVFD010000002.1 GCA_028697435.1 Clostridiaceae bacterium | reverse complement strand
AAGTTCATTCTCTCCCATACATTCCAGGATTTCATTATCACAGGTACCCGGCTGCAGCCATATATCTTTTATGCCAAGGGCAGCTGCTTCCTCTATGAATGCTTTGCCTCTTTTTGGGGAAACCACCATTTCAATTACATCGGGCTTCTCCGGTAGTGATGAAAGATCCGGATAGCACCGATCCCCATCCACGTATTCGTACATTGGATTCACAGGATACACTGTGTAGCCTTCGGATTTCAATTTTTTATATATTTTGTTGCCGAATTTGTCAGTATCATTATTGGCTCCGATTACAGCCCACACTTTTTTTGAAAGCATTTCTTTCTGAATATCCTTATGATTACTCAATTTAAGCACCGCCTTTCTAGATACAAGTTTACCACATTATGATGTATTATATCAAAATAAATAGGTTTTTTGGGCAGTTATAACACTTTACTTGAAAGTATAATATTGGTAAAATAATATCATAGTAAGGAGGGGCGACTATATGAAAATAAATAAAATTATCAGTGTAGTATTAGTGGTAATAATGGTTCTTTCAATTAGTGCCTGCGGAAAGATTGTAGACAAAGTTGTAGAAAAAGGCATAGAAAAAGGCGTAGAAAGCATGATAGAAAAAGAAACGGGAGCAAAGGTAGACTTTAGCGAAGATGGTGTTAAAGTCAACGCAGAAGGCGGAAGCATGCAGACGGGAGAGAATCTTAAGTGGCCTAAGAAAACCATGGGGGACCTTCCCGAACTGCAAGCAAATATCTTATTTATCATGGAGGATACGGAAAAAGGTGGGTGCACACTGAACTTTAAGGGTATTAACGAGAAAAAAGCAAAGGATTATGTTAATAAGCTTAAGGATGCGGGTTTTACGGCCGAAGTGGAACAGATAGATGATACTACAGTTCTTTTTACAGGAAAAAATTCCGACGGAAAACAAGTAATGTTTGCGTATAGCCTGGAGTCGGAAGATGGTACATTAACCTATGCCTTAGGGCAGTAATTACTTACATATAACAAAGAGGGACATTTTAATAAAAAAAATGTCCTTCTTTGTTATATCAACGTGTAGTAGGCACCAATACATATTATTTCTTGATATTTATTTAGCTATAGATTAAGATATAAATAAACAGACATAGAAAAGGGGGCATAGATATGAACTTCAGAGAATTTTTGGCAAACCTTCAATCTGTAAGGGATTACGAAGATAAAAGTTTAAAGGATCTGATACTTTCAGATATCAAAGTATACCTTGAAAAAATTAATGCAGAAGCAGGAAAAGAAAAGGGCTTTTCACTCATTATGCTGGAAAAGGGCAGTGAGGTATACGATTCATTTAAAGGCTTTGGGGGCTATAGCGGTGTTATGATTAAAAGCCCGCATTACATTGGACTTGCCGTTTCTAAACAAGATCATGAAGATGAATTCTTCGGTGCATATTATATGCAGTCGGTAGTCAAAAAACTGGAGGAGATGTATTTAGGCAGCTGCTGGATAGATATCAGAGAGGTTTCCGTTGATATCAGGTCAAAGCTATCTATAGACAGCTCATTAAGGGTCAATTACCTCTTGGCATTCGGAATAGCCGATGAGAAGGCATTGAGGAATAAAAAGCCCCGCATATCCGTAACGAATGAAGCATCGGGATACAGGCAGGATCCTTATGGTATAAAGGTAAAGGATGCTGAAACTTCTGATAGATCGAGGCTTTCCCTTGGAGAGATTGTATATTTATATGAATGGGGCAGGCAAGCAACTTATGAAGAACTGGAGAGCAGGGGTATGGCAGATTTGTTCTTCTATATCAGAAATGCACCTTCTTACAAAAACCTCCAACCCTGCAGAATAATATTAAAGGATGGGGAAGCGGAGCTTGTTGTGTTGGAACCTGAAAATGCAAGGAATTATATTGACGCGGGTATAATGATGTACACTATTGAGGGCTTGGCTAAAGACTTGGGTATTCCCGGGAAGTGGAATTTTGTAAGGTCTGAGTCAGGCAACAAAGAGTATGGCATTGCAGCACATATTGAACTCTAGAAGTATGAATTCAGGCCGCAGCTTATTGCACTGCACTTGATCTGGTCTGAAGGAGGCAGAATTAATGGATTTCAGAGAAATAAACTTTGGTGACAGGCATATATTTGATAAGTTTGGATATATTTGCTCAGATTATACTTTTTCATACATTTATATGTACAATGAATTATATAAGCTGAAGATTGCTGAAGACAAAGGGACTGTTATAATCCGGTCAGATTTGGATGGTGCTTCCTTCTATATGCCTTTAGGGGATATAAAGCAGGGGATAGCAGCAGTTTTGGAATATTGTAAAAAGAATAGTACAAGTCCCGTATTCTCAAAAATACCTGAAGCTAATTCAGGTGTTTTTGAGAATTATGGTTTTTCTGTTGAAGAGGATAGAGATTCCTTTGATTATATTTTCAAAAACTCGGATTTCATTGAATATGAGGGTAAGAGATTCAGAAATCAAAGAAACAATCTGTCCAGTTATCTGAAAGCCTTTTCCCCTGAATTTGACGATAGAATTGAGCTTTACACAGATAAATGCAAAGCGTTTACATTGAAATATCACAATACTGAAGATAAACTTGGGCCGACATATAAGATGATAGATAGTATTGAACAATTCAACTTAAAGGGTGGAGTAGTTCTGGAAAGCGGCGAGGTGGCAGCATTTTGTCTATACGAGAAAGTCACAGAGGATATGGTCCAATCTCATGTTGAGCTTACTGACAATTCTCACAGAGGAGTTCATGCATATCTTATCAGCGAGCTTTCGAAGAGGATTAATGAGGATTATGTTAATAAAGAGGATGATATGGGTCTTACCGGTCTCAGGAGGTTTAAGGAAAAATATAATCCCCATACGATGCTGAGGAAGTATAAGGCATTTATGAAATAGGACGCTGATGTATAAAAATTTCACTCCAATGCCTAATCATTTTCGTTCCCCATTTTATATTAATATTTCCTAAAGGCATGTCATAAGCAAGCTTTAGGGCAGCTTCCAACATATTTATTCCTGCCCCGTAATTAGCAACCAAAGAACCGGATACTCTTGGATTTACTTCTATCAGCTTGGGTTTTCCTTCATCGGAATATTTGAACTGTATATTTATGTTGTATGAAAGATTAAGTGATGATACTATCTCTTTTGTATATGATATCAGCTCTTCATTCTTGTCAATGAATGACACTGTGGATACTCCCATAGAAGTCTCTACCCTCTGTCTGGGGATACAAATATAAGTGGTTCCGTTTTTGCAAACACAATCGACACTGTATTCTTTTCCCGGAAGATATTCCGTGACCAATAGCTCAGGAATGTTATCCATGGTACTGAACTGGCTAAGATACGCTTTAAGGCTAATCTTAGGCGAATCTGAAGGTTCATTGAATATGTCGATTTTCTCGCCGGTAATGATTCTGAATCCCTTTCCGCCTTCTCCATGTGCCGGCTTAACGCATACGGGCACAGAGGGATATCCAAGAGAAGCTGCGGCAATTTTTACAGACTCAATATCTGAAGCCAGAGTGTATTTTGGTATATAATCCTTATGCTTAAAATATTGATAGAGCTCACTTTTACAGTTTGCGATTTTCAGCTTACCGGTGTCCTCGGTGACAAGCACCTTAATGCCCAGGCTGTCAAAAAGTTTGGTATTCTCCGACATCAAAAGGAGCTCGTCGGTATATTGAGGTATAATGGTAGTGATTTTTTCCTGTTTACATATATCCAATATAGCATTAATATATCTTGCATCTTTTATTTCAGGAACTACGAATTTTTTGCCTACTATTACAAAGCCTGCGGCATCTTCGCATTTTGCATCGGCAGTAATAACATCTACAGAAAAGGGCTTGGCCTTCTTGAGCATCTCAATATCAGAGACGGTACCCATGCTTCCGGCCATAGTCCATAATACTTTAAGCTTCAATTCCCTGCCCCCTTTCCAACGTAAGCAATCATAAAATCTTACAATTTTATGATATGATATATGCTATATATAGTCAAGGGAGCAAGAATGTGATGAACTGAGCAGATATATTTTTCTTGTACCTACTCATTTGGTTTGATATACTTTTTCTATCAATATTACAAGAAAGGAATAACGTTATGAAACTGATTTATACCGGGAAAACCAAAGATGTATATGCTATGGAAGATGGAAACTATCTTCTTAAATTCAAAGATGATGTTACCGGAACAAACGGTGTGTTTGACCCCGGTTCCAATGCCGTCGGACTTAAAATTGAAGGAGTTGGTAAAGCCGGTCTTAGACTGACTAAATATTTCTATGAAAAGTTGAATGGTATGGGAATTCCGACACACTACATAAATGCTGATATAGATGCAGGCACTATGACAGTAAAAAAGGCTTCGGTATTTGGAAAAGGGTTGGAATTTGTATGTCGCTACAAGGCAGTAGGGAGCTTTTTGAGGCGGTACGGTAAGTATGCTGAGGAAGGGCAGGATCTGGACGCATTTGTAGAGGTTACACTTAAGGATGATGAAAGGGAAGATCCTCCTATTACGGAAGATGCTTTAGAAATGTTAGGGGTTTTATCTAAAGATGAATATAAGGTATTAAAGGGTCTGACCAGGGAGATCGCCGGTGTGGTCAAGAATGAATTGGCTCAAAAGGGTTTGGAGCTATATGATATCAAATTTGAATTCGGAAGAACCGGAGAAGATAATCATATTACCCTTATTGATGAAATATCGGGAGGGAATATGAGAGCCTATAAGAATGGGTCGGCAGTGACTCCCTTGGAAATAGAAAGGATAATGCTGGGCACAGATTAATATGCGCATTGATTTTTCATAGGGACAGGGTTATAATTTAAGTAACATGAAATGTACCTGAAATGTTCGTTGGCTCAGTAATCTTAAGCCTCAATCTACATTGGGGAGTCCGGGTATTAAAGTGGAAATCGGGCTGGCACAGACCAGAGGGTTGAAGCAGGAATCAGGGCACCCACCTGCTTGATGGCAGGTTTTAAGATTATGACTGACGGCATTTCGGGGCACTATATGGAAATGCCTGTAGGTTATTATTTCCTGTTTCCGGGAATATAATAGCTTATGGGCATTTATGCTATTTGGATGTATATTCGGAGGGATTCGGATGAACTACTTCTACGACAGGGAAAAAGCAAAAGACTATATTGATACATATTGGAAGAACTATAATCCCATATATCCCTCCTTCTCCCATGGAGGGGGAGACTGCACGAATTTTGTATCACAGGTGCTGTATGCAGGGGGGATGCCTTGGGCTGATGACTGGTACTGCAAGCCGGGTGCCACAGCTTCCGACAGTGAGAGGCGCATTACATTTTCATGGAAGATAGCCGCGGTTTTCAAGGCTCATTGGATTAAAAGGGCTGCAAGACATAGGATATTCAGCTATAGAGAAGTAATTCAAAGCATAGAACAGCTGTCCGCCTCGGTTTATCTTGGAGATGTAGTGCAATTCTGCTATTCCGGCGGCGGACCGTATCATACTCTGGCTGTAACAGGATATAACAGGGATCCGGAGTATAATATCAGAGATATTGTGCTGGCTTCCCATGATATAGACTCAAATACCCGTTCGTTATACAGAACTATGCTTAAGTATCCATCGGATTATAAGCTGCGGGTATATAATATTAAGCTGGGAAAGTGAAGCTTGCAAGGTAGATATTTGTATGATAGAATAGGTTTAATCGCTGACAGAAGTCAGCACTGAGATAAAGTAAGAGCGATACTATTTAAGAATTTATACCATGAAGGTATTTGCTTTCAGGAAGAAAGCGATATTTGCATGGCTTTTTTGTTGTCATTGACATATACCCATGCAGCAAACTAATTTCATCAGGAGGAGAATACAATGAAACAATCATCAATCAAGAATCTTGTGCTTTCGGGGTTATTTATAGCTCTAGGTCTCATAATGCCTTTCCTGACAGCACAAATCCCAAATCTGGGAAGTAAGTTTTTGCCTATGCATTTACCTGTGTTGATAGCAGGTTTTGTATGCGGATGGCAGTATGGTTTAATAGTCGGCTTTATTGTACCGGTATTCAGAAGTATGTTATTCGGGATGCCGCCTATGTTCCCCACTGCTGTCGCTATGGCTGTCGAACTGGCTGTTTATGGCTGCATGACAGGGCTTATGTACAAGTTATTACCCAAAAGAAACATATATATATATGCAGCTTTGATAATATCCATGATTTGCGGAAGGATAGCTTGGGGGATTGCAGGAGTATTCCTGTACGGCCTTGGAGGTACTCCTTTTACCTGGAAGCTTTTTATGGCAGGGGCGTTTATTAACGCTGTTCCGGGTATAATAATTCAATTGATTTTAATTCCAATAATTATTATAGCTTTAAAAAAAGCAAAGGTAATGTAGAATGCAAGAATGTAAAAGCTTTGAAGAAATATTGCAGTTACACCATGGAAGGTATCCGGGTATGCAGATCGCGGATATGGTCAAGCTTATATATCAGAATGAATTTGCCGGTGGGCATTTGATTGACGACGAAGACCGGTGCCTAAAAAGGCTGACGGAGGAAATTCGTCTTTTGAGGGGAAGTTCTGTTTTGAATATTCCTTCTGTTCTTTTTGAGGAAATCGGGAATGGTCTTTGCAGGCTAAATCTTGCGGCAAAAGAGAGCTTAAACATTGATATTGAAACTATAAACCGCTTCTTTATAAGCACTTCAAACTATATAAGCGGGAATATTCAAAGCTTTGAAGAAAAACTGAGTATATTCAAACAATGCTGTGTTGACGGGACTTTGCCATACAAGCCTGAGAAAGTGGAAGACTGGCTGGAGGAATACAGAAAACAGGGTTATCCGCCTATGCATCACAGCGGAGAATACAGAGCATTGTATTCTCCGGCATATCGTATAGTTAAGCTTGATTATCTGTATTATTTGGATATATTCCGAAGGATCGATGCTCTAATAAAAACCCACGACAGAATCCTGGTTGCCATTGACGGAAACTGCGGAGCAGGGAAAAGCACACTTGCCGCACTTATAGGTGATATATACGATCGTAATATATTTCATATGGATGATTTTTTTCTGAATTCTGAATTAAAAACACAGGAAAGGATGAAGGAGATAGGAGGGAATGTAGATTACATACGTTTCAAAGAGGAAGTGATTGCAGGGCTCCAAAGTGGGAAGGAATTTAATTATCGGATATATGACTGTAAAAGTATGGCTATGGATGATAGCATAACTGTTCTGCCCAAAAAGCTCAATATAATAGAAGGGGCTTACAGCATGCACCCCTCATTGGAAGAATACTATGATTTTAAAATATTCCTGGGTATTGGCGAAACAGAGCAAAGGGACAGGATACTGGGAAGAGACGGAGAGACAATGCTGGATAAGTTTTTATCCAAGTGGATCCCTATGGAAAACGCATACTTTGAGCATTATAAGATTGAAGAAGAATGTGACTTGGTTTACAAAAGCAATCATTAATAATAGAAAAGTCAAAGCAGACTCCCTTTCGGTAAATATTTAATTTTATCGGAAGGGGGTTTTTGTTTTTTGCATTAGCCTCTCTTTAGCATGTAACACATTGGAAAGCAGATGAATAATATGGAAGGGATAATGTATAAAAGGGGGGTTAATGATGGCAAAAGACTATACCTATGATCACGTGTACAAACCTGAAATGCTTGTTGCTCCACAATATAAAATACCTGTTATGGGACCTGAATTCATGCTGGCAAGAGCATATGTGCCCTACCAGGTGCTTCAGAAGGTTTATGAGCCTATGAAGGGATTGATAAAAGGGACTATCTTTCCGGAGTTATACCGGCCGTATGTCAAGATGAAAAAGGATAGGGAAGATTGAGGAAAGGAAGGTATTTGTGATGGATATAAGCAGAGACAGGCTTGAGATGCTTAAAGAAATAATGACAGTTGACTTCTCACTGGTAGAGCTGAACTTGTACCTGGATACACATCCCTTTGATCAAAGGGCACTCAGGCTGCATAATGAATACGTTATGAGATGCAAAATGCTTAAGGAACAGTATGAAGAAGAACATGCACCAATAACCCATAAGTTTACGAGCGACTGCCCATGGGAGTGGATAGAGGATCCTTGGCCATGGGAAATCGACTATGATATGGGAGGGAGATAATATATGTGGATATATGAAAAGAAGCTTCAGTTCCCGGCTTGGGTAGAAGGCTGTGATTTGCATATCGCAAAGCTGCTTTTTGCACAATATGGAGGTCCGGACAGTGAATTGTCCGCCGGTATCAGATATTTATCCCAGAGATATACAATGCCTATACCGGAGGCAAAGGCAGTGTTGACTAAATGTATATTTAAGGGTATGGGTAATTAAAACACAATGGTAATTGAAGCTTAAATCCCATTGATTATTCAACATTGCTATATGGAAACTATATTTCGACTGAAAAAAATAATAAACAGGAATAAAACGCAGCATACAGGCTATACTATAGTATAGGGGCGTACATACTGTACATCATGTACGTTTTATGTTATAATGGGAGGCGAAGGGGGATGAAGAAATTGGAAGCGATAAACGCAACAGATGTAAGGAAGGATTGGGGAAGATTTATTGATTCCGTTGTCAGAAACAAACCTAAATTTATAAAACGTTCAAGAGATTATATCTTTGCTGCAAGCACTGAAATGCTAAATGAGATGCTGAAGGAATGCAAACTTACAGTCACCATATATGAAGAAGAAAGCGGAACTGTAACGGCAGCACTTGAAGAAATAGATATAGCAGCAAACGGCAGTACAAAAGAAGAGGCATTGGGCATCCTGGCTTCAAACTTACAGGAATATGCCGAAGAATACTATAATGAATTTGAATACTGGTACAATGCCCCCAACAGAAAAGCCCATCTGCCCTATGTCCTTAAAGTACTCCTGCAGGAAGAAACAGAAGATATATTGAGTATGATAAAATGCCAAGCTGGAAAGAGCTGAAAAGGTTTTGTGAAAATGATGGCTGGGAATTATATAAGACAACAGACCATTATTTTTACAGAAAAATTGATGCTTCAGGAAATATTAAAAGGACAAAAGTATCGATGGGGTCGGGAGAAATAGAGAAAAATCTTTTTAGGATAATACTTAAGAAGCAGCTGGGGGTAACAAAAGAATATTTCAATAATAAGCTCTGATAATAGAAATTGCAAATATGCAGAAAAGCATTCCGGAAATGTAATATTTCCGGAATACTTTTCTGCTTTATTTTGACGTTTTTAGAAGGAAATTGTAGGAAAATATAGAAATATATATATAGTATTATATGCTATGTGTCTTTTAGATATCTGACAACCGTTATATAAAGTAGAATTGAAATCTGAACTGCCCATATAAATTGGTCTTTGTAAAAGAATTCGATATACCAATATATTAGGAAGAAGTATAGTTTTGGGTTCATAATCCATTCCAATATTTATCATATAGAATAAAAGGAATGTCATCATAGAAATAGAAGGGACATTTGGGGTATTTATTTCATAAATACACTAGTTAGGTTAAATTGGTTCGGTAATTTGATTTACAGATTAGGTTAAAAGTAAATAAAAGTGAGTAAAAAATACTACATAAGTAACGATATAGGAGGGAGAACAATGAATCAACAATTACCTATGTTGAAACAAACAGTGGAGGAAGAAATAACAGATCTTTCAGAAGGTCTACACAATTACTTGGCATATCTGGGATTACCTACCGAAAATGTTCTAATTGAACCGGAAGAAAGAAGGGTTGTAATTAATAATTTACCTTCTATTATCGATAGAGTCCAGCCTGAATTTAAAGAAAATGCTGTTTATATTTCCAAATTTATTGCAGCTTGTGGGATCGGTTTATTTGATGCAGCTTTAAATATGCTTTGGAATGAGACAGTGGCTAATCTTAGGAGAAAAGTAGCCCAATTTGATATTGATTATTTTTTAAATAGTGTTGTTACTGATAGTAAAAGAAGGGCTTCCATACGAACTGAAGATGACCTTAAAAAGCTGGATGAGTGGGAATTAATAAAAGGCTGTAAAGATACAGGAATAATTTCAGAGATAGGGTTTAAACACCTTGATTATATTAGAGATATGAGAAATCATGCCAGTGCAGCTCATCCTAATCATAATGATATAGATGGACTTCAACTATCTAGTTGGTTGCAAACTTGTATTAAAGAAGTCTTAGCCAAGGAGCCTGAAGGCCCCGTGCTTGAGGTCAAGAGGCTACTAAATAACTTAAGGTGTAATGTGCTATCACAGAATGATGTTGCACCAATCGAGTCAAACATACAGAAGCTACCCATAGATTTAGTTGATTCAACAATTAGAGCTGTGTTTGGAATGTATACTCAACCAGATACGGATTCAACGGTTAGGCAGAACCTCAGATATATTTCACCATCTTTATGGAGTAGTTGTTCAAAGCAATCTAAGCATGAAGCTGGATTGAAGTACGCAGTATTTTCAGCTAATGCTGAGGTTGATAGAAAACGTCTTGCACATGAGTTTCTAAGCTCCGTTGATGGGTTGTCATTTTTGCCACATGAACAGAGAGCTATAGATATGAATCAAATTCTCGATGGACTTTTTGCTGCGCATAACGGTTGGAATAATTTCTATAATGAGCCTCCACATGCTAGAATGCTGATAAGCTATGTTCCAGGTAATGGAGATGTTCCTGAAGCTGTACTTGAAAAATACGTAAAGGTATTAGTACTTTGTCGAATAGGTAATGGTTTTGGAATATCAAGCGGAGCTTACGATTATTATGATGAGCTAGTTAATAGGTTTAGCGATAAACACTTTCTTGTGTTTTTGAAATTGTTATGGGATTCAGATGTATTATCAAGACTTCAATTTAGTTCATGTGCAAACAACTACAAACATCTTGCTGATGGATTCTATCAAAAGACAGCAAATATAAAGCTTAAGACGGGTTTGGAAGCGATATCTAAAGCGCAAAACGCAGCTTTATTAAATGCTAATACAAAGACAAAGTTTATTGATTTAATTAATAGTATTTCGGTATAGATTCCAGAGTATGTGCTTTGCCAGATCACTTGCGCCATAGGAAACCGAACCAACATCTTCTAACAATGCCCTCGCGCAGCGACGCGGTTGCAAGAGCAAGAATCATGCATGCCTCGGGTTGAAGCAGATGTGCGATACTAGAGTCTGATTTAAGTAGCAACCACACCCCTTCACCGGGGACACAGCACCCCTAGGGGGAAGGGCTCTGTAGGTCCGGTTCAGGGACGTCGTGAGTGCGGAACCGTTAGGTTAAATTAGTCGCAAGGTCACGTCGTCTTGGCACGGTATATAAAATGAAAATCTACTTAGGAGTAGAGGTGAAAAAAGATGAACATATTAGATTTTAGAAAAATTGATGAGAGTAACCATAAAAAAGTTACCTTTATTCGTGTTGAGCCAATTAACTTACAGTCAACCTTAACAGATATTATTAATACGCTTTCTGACCTTTCTTGGATAAGCCGATTTGATGAAGAGTACATTAGAGAAGGATTCAGGGCGAGAGCCTTACCGACAGTATGCGATATTACTGCGAAATTAATAGCTTCATCCTCGGAACAAGTATCAGAGGACGCTGGTGAATATGTAGTTTCTGAGCTTTCAAGAAGTGCTATTGTCAATCAATTAAACTATTTAAGTGTACCTCTTGCTGAACTATATAGTAAGCAGGTTTCAAAAAATCCAGGTTTTGATTTTCATACTCAAAATGACTGTGAAACTCTAATATTCGGAGAAGCAAAGTATTCAAGCAGTCGAAATGCATACGGCACTGGACTTAAACAAGTTGTTGAATTTATTTCTGACGGAAAAGATAAAAAAGATATTCCGGACCTAAGAGATTTTTTTTGTGAAGCAGCATTAAGAAAAGTGATGAAAGGAACTAAAGGCTTTGCTATAGGTTTTTCTGCAAAAGCGACAGCTTCTGATTCTTTGATTAGAAATATAACCCAAAATCAAGACTATAAGATACTTTTAGGCTATGAAGAAATTATTTTGGTGGCGGTGAACATATGAAAGAGCTTATTAAAGAAATTATTGAACAGAAAAATTTAGATGAGATATTTGCCTATGCAATAAAAAAGCTCTTTACAGAGGGCCCAACATCTACAACTGTCTTAGAAATATTATCTTATTTAAGTATTTTTGCACCTGAATATTTTGAGAGTGTGCAAAATGAAATTTTAGAAATCATGGGTGTTTTTTATAAGAATCCCCATGCAACTACCTTACAAAGTACTATATTTAATATGTATGGAGAGTATATTAAAGAAAAACATCAGAATAATTATACCCCTGTTCAGGCTAATATTGTTCAAACAATAAATGAATATAAATATTTTAGTTTTTCTGCACCTACAAGTACAGGAAAATCTTATGTTTTTAGAAATATCATTGAAAGTTTAAAAAAAGATATTGTAATTATTGTACCTTCAAGGGCACTTATTAATGAATATTATGACCGAGTATGTAAATTGATAACAGATAAAACAGTCAATGTTCTTACGTTTGTAGACCTTATAAATACAAAACATGTAAAAAGAAGTGTATTCATTTTAACACCTGAAAGAGCTAAAGAACTTTTTAAATTCAAGGATAGTTTAAATGTTGAAATGTTTTTATTTGATGAAGCACAGCTAAGTGATGAAGAATCGGTTAGAGGTCTTTATTTTGACAGTATAGTACGGCGAGTTCAGAATGCATTTCCAAATGCAAAATGTATATTTTCACACCCGTTCATCTCTAATCCAGATGCTCAGTTTGAAAAAAATAACTTTGACATGTTTGAGTCTAAAGCTTTACAATACCAGCAAAAAAATGTTGGACAAATTTTCTTTGCAAATGATGGTAATGAATATTTCCATTTTGGAATAGATAAGGAAGTTATGGGAAAACAGAAAATTAAAAGTAAGTTTGACCCTCTTATGGAAGCTATAAAGAACGGAGGAAGTATTTTGATATTTACTACTAAAGCCAGTATTTATAATAAATCAGTGTTCGCTAAATTTTCCAATTATCTAGACGCTTGCCTGCCTATTTCAGATGTTACAGCATTGAAACTTATAGACCAATTGAATCAATATATAGGAGCTAACGACACATATTATCGTTCTAATATGCTAGAGATGCTTAGGCATGGAATAGTTATTCATCATGGATCATTGCCATTACAAGCTAGGCTAATTTTAGAGCATTTTACGCAACAGGGTTTTTGTAGAATTTGTTTTGCAACTTCTACTCTTGAGCAAGGTATTAATATGCCTTTTGATGTAGTCTATCTTAATACTTTTGAGGCAAGCCGAACGCTATCAATGAAGAATCTTATCGGTAGGGCTGGGCGTTCTACAAGTACATTAAAATTTGACTACGGCAGTGTTGTGGTAAAAAGTGAAAATATGAGCAACTTTAGAATCGTTATGCTAAAAGAAGAGATATTAAACAATGTATCTTTATTGGATACAGACGAGGGCGAAGAGGATGTAGATTATAAGGAGTTCAAGGAAGCTATAAATACTGGTGAGTTTTCTGATGAATTCAATTTAACAAATGCTGAGGTAAATAGGCTTAAAGATGACAATATAGATGATATAGTTAAAAATGTTTTAGAGTCTATGTTTGCAAACGGGCAACTCATTTCATTAGATGTTATTAACGAGGATATAAACTTTAGACTTGCTCTATATAAATATTTTGTTCTCTTATACCGCCACTATTTGAATGGACGGGAACTGTCGAATGGAGAAGGAAGCGTACTTAATACTGCCATTAAAATTCTGTTATGGAAAATTCATAGTAAGACATTCAAGGATATCTGTTGGCGTCGTTATGCCTTTGCTGCTCGTGTTCCTGAACGAAGAAAATTAGAAAGACAGTCTAAGGAGGTAACGTCACAATCTCTTAAAAGACTTTTTAAAGAACAAGCAAATCAGTTAAATGCAGGATTTATACGAGGGTATGATGACTTACCTAACATTAACCTACGCAATTATAGCCTTTACACAGAAGGAACAAAGGCCATAAATATTGATTATGATAGAATTGTGTTTGATACTTATGATTATCTTGATAAGCTCATTAGTTTTAAGCTTAGTGATATATTCTATGCAATTTTCTATCAATATTATGAAAAAACAACGGATGATAGAGCATTGAGATTAGCTAAATATTTTAAGTATGGTACTGACGACGAAAAAGAAATTTTAATGCTACGATACGGTCTGTCTTTTGAAGAAATAGAATGGGTTAGAGATTATATTCTTGAAATTAGTTTAGAAGAAATAATATTCGACCCTTCAATAAAGGAATTGCCTCCGGAAAAACTTGTTTCAATAGAAAGGTTTTTAATGTAGCAAAACAGTATATCTTTTTTGTATATACAAATTATTCGATACCCCAAAGTGATTTTAAGAGATTTAAAGAACTACCGTACATGTCGACCGCTAAGTATGTGGGCGACCTGTGACCAACTTCATCTAACAATGCCTGTACGCTACGGCACGGAGGGATAGAGCAGGGAGTGTTGTATATGGCATAATAAAAATACAGAACTGGGGCAGCCAAAAACTACAGAGTAAAATTACCGGGTGTCACCACCGCCAAGGAGGAGAACTCCGATGTCCAGTTCAGGGACATCGTGAGTGCGAAATCGTTAGGTGAAATGCGGCTTAATTAGAAAGCTTTTAGTGCTTTAATAGATTCAATTTAAAGGAGGATTGGTTTTATGACGAATTATCCAGTGTATAAAGAGTTGCAGCCTATTCAAATACCACTAGATTTAATTTATCTTGATCCAAATAATCCAAGATTTGTATCAATGAAATGGAGCAACATTCCGGACGAGAAAATTGATGATGTAATTGTTCAAAAAGAAGTGGAGAATAAATTAAAAAATGAATTTTCAATTGACAATCTAGTAATGAATATGCAAATAAATGGATTTTTACCTATAGATAGAGTCATTGTGAGAGAATTTACTGAAAACAAATATGTTGTATTAGAAGGTAATAGAAGAATTTGTGCAGCGAAAATCTTAGCACAACAGTATTTAAAAAACCCAACGAGTGTGGATGAAGAAATTATTGAATCAATAAAAGAAATTCCTTGCTTAGCTTATACAGGCACAGATGAAGAGGCTTCGTGGATATTCCAAGGTTTAAGGCATATTATGGGTATCCAAGAGTGGTCTGCCTTTAATAAGTCTAAGCTATTAGTTACATTAATGGAAGAAGAGAATTTAAGCTTAACAGAAGTTGGCCAAAAATTTGGCTTGACGGCTTATGGTGCTGGACAATGGGCTCGAGGATACTATGCATTTAGACAAGCGCTTGAGAAATCAGATTATACTCGTGAAATTGATGAAAAAGTCTTTCCTTATTTTCAAGAAGTTTTTAATAGATCAAATGTCTCACTGAGGGAATGGTTAGATTGGGATGAAGCTAAAAATGAGTTCAGAAATAATTTGAATTTCAATGAATTTTTAAGTTGGTTATATCCGAGAGATTATGAACAATTTGATGAAAGTTTAGATTCTACTTCTATAAAAGGAGATTGGTCTCAGAGATTAATTTCAAGAAGTAATGATTTAAGGACATTATCATTTCTTATTAGGCATAGCACAACAGAATTTGAGCTATTTAGATCAGAGGGGGATATTGAAAAAGCTTATAGTATGGCTTTACAAAAGAAATATGAAGAAGAAGCAAAAAAAATTTCTAATCCTAGTGAGGAAGTATTTGATAGCATAGAAAAATGTACAAAGCTATTAGATAATATTCCCTTTAAAATGTTAAAAGAAGAGCAAGTAAAAGCAAAACTCTTTAATTTACTGGAAAGGCTGGAAAAAACAATACAAGAGTTGAAGGAATCGTAATAATGAGTGATAAAAGCAAAATACTATATTACTTCACAAGAAAAGAAGCAGATGACAGAATCCATTTTTTCCAAGACTTATTCAAAAGGGCTGTTACATTAACTCTTTTCAAAAGTGGTGACGAGCTTGAGAAGTATGTTGAAGTAAATATTAATAGATATTGGAATTATATATTAAGGCTACAGCAACAAGAAAAAGAAAAAGGTATAGTACCAACTTTTAATATCGAAGATGAGTTGCTAAAGAAAGTAAGTTGGTATACAAAGAATAAAGATATCAATATAAAAAGAAAAATGCATTTACTAAAAGCTAGAACAAAAATATTAAATACTATAGATAAATTTGATAACAGGAAGTATGAGGCATTAGCGTGTGTAGTTTGTAAATTATTGGGGGCTAAAAATATAGTACTTACTCCTTCAGGTAATGAGGCGGGTATTGATTTTATGGCTACTATTAACTTTAGCAGCAATGCACATTATTTTTTTGGAATAAATGGTCCGTTAAGGATTATAGGACAGTGCAAAAAGTATTCGAGTGACGTTCAAGTGGATTCTATTAAAGAGTTCAACTCTACTTTACTTGATGTTTTTTCACTAACTGAGAAAGTAAGAAAGGTTTTGCCTAATTGGTTTATAACCTCTAAAGGCCCTATTATAGGATGGTTTATAGGGCATAACGGATTTCAGAGCGGAGCTGAAAGTCGTGCAAAAAACTATGGAATAATAACATCTGATAGTAGAGATTTAGCTGAGTTGATATCTTGTTCGAAAAAATTCTTCCCATTAGATTCTCCTGATGAGCGCTCATTAGGACTTATATATGAAGTGAATCAGTTAATACTTGATAGAAGTATTAACATGGATATTAATAGATAGCCACACGTCACCTAACAATGTGTTTACACAAGGGTGCTAGAAGTGTGGTTTTAGAGATAGGTCAGCACACCATACCTTCTCACCGGGTGACAAGTACCGACAAGAGGTATTCCTCTAGGGTTCAGTTAGAAGGCGTCGCAGACACAGAGACGTTATATCAAATCGTGCGCAGAGTGTCGATTTGTAGTACTTTGTCTAAGAGCTTTGATAGTAATAAGGATTAATAATGTGCAAAAATTGGATAACCTATAATAAGTGAGGAGTTAAATTTGAAGATGACGATTCAGATGAACTACGAATTGCATTTGATGGAGATGCAGTGATTTTTAGTGATGAGTCTGAGAGAGTTTTTCAGGAAAAAGGTTTAAATGAATTCAAAAGACATGAAGCTGAAAAATCAGATATTCCATTGGGACCTGGTCCATTTAAAGCTTTTCTGGAATCATTAAATAGAATTCAAAATGCTTTTAGATTTGAAGAAAATAAGCCCATTAGAACTGCCTTGGTTACGGCACGTAATGCTCCGTCACATAAAAGAGCTATAAAGACACTTAGGCACTGGGGTATCCATATAGATGAAGCATTCTTTTTAGGCGGACTTGATAAAGTTCCGGTTCTTGAGAGATTTAAACCGCATATCTTTTTCGATGATCAATTATCCTATTGTGAACCAGCTTCACTGATTATACCTACGGGACATGTGCCCTCCGGCATCAAGAATGATTGTAAATAGGATATAAAAAGGTACCTTACAATGGTGCAATATTTCACAAACACACAAACCAAAAGGGCAATCCGAAATTATTGTTGGAAAGTGCATTAACGGCATACGTTTAATAGCACCTAGTGAAGATAATAAATGTCAAAGCAATGATAATTTTAATTGCTGTGCCTGTGGCGCATCTCCGGCAAAAGATCCGTCTGTAGAACTTCATATAGACCATATAGTTCCTTGGTCAAAGGGAGGGGAAACAATTGCAGATAATTTGCAGACTCTTTGCTCGAAATGCAATATAGGGAAATGCGATTCATAATAAATATGGGCTCCGGATATAGAAAATGCTATAATTGAAAGTATCATAGCGTGATTACTATGGAAATATCTGATACAATAAAGCTATTCAGGAAGGACTTCAAATGACTCAGACTGAATTTGCTGAAACTGTCCATGTCAGCTTTTAAACGGTGAATCGATGGAAGAACAACAAAGTGATTCCCAGCCCCATAGCATGCACTTTATGTTGAATTTATGTGAAAAGAAAACTGTGAAATCTTTATCGATAGATAAGATACGTTTGTATAAATAATTCTGAAGAGGTGGGTCAAATGGCTGTAAAAAAGAGCGAGCTTTATAGCTCATTATGGAATAGCTGCGATGAGTTAAGAGGTGGAATGGATGCCTCTTTATATAAGGATTATGTATTAACACTATTGTTCGTAAAATACGTGACTGACCGTTTTATGGGAGATCGTTATGCGGAGATAGAGATTCCTGTAGGCGGCAGCTTCAAAGATATGATTGATGTCAAAGGGAAAAGTGATATTGGCGACAGAATGAATAAAATAATAAGCAAATTGGCTGAAGCCAATGGGCTTACCGGCATTATAGATGTAGCTGATTTTGATGATGATTCCAAACTGGGCAGCGGCAAGGACAAGGTAGATAAGCTTACCAACCTCGTATCCATTTTTCAAAATGAATCCTTGGATTTCAGAAAGAACCGTGCCGGGGGAGACGATATTATCGGGGATGCCTATGAATATATGATGAAAAATTTCGCTTCTGAAAGCGGAAAAAGTAAAGGACAGTTCTATACACCGGCAGAAGTATCAAGAATCATGGCTAAAGTAATAGGTATCAGTACAGCAACAATGGCTTCTCAGACTCTATATGATCCGGCCTGCGGATCAGGATCCCTGCTTATCCGTGCGGCTGATGAAGCACCAAACGGGATTACCATTTACGGTCAGGAATACGATAACACAACAGCAGGTCTTGCTAAAATGAACCTTGTATTACACAACAAGTCTACCGGCACCATTGCAAATGCCAATACCCTGTCCAATCCCAAGTTTAAGAACGGTGATAAAATTGAACGTTTCGATTTTGCTGTAGCCAATCCACCTTTTTCATATAAATCATGGGCCAATGGAATCGATACCGGTAGCGACGAACGATTTATTGAGTATAGTGCAGCTCCGCCTGAAAAAAACGGGGACTATGCATGGCTGATTCATTTTATTCATTCCCTAAAGCCACGGAAAGGCAAGGGAGCTATTATACTGCCCCATGGTGTTCTTTTCAGAGGCAATGCTGAAGCAACCATTCGCAGGGAAATTATCGAAAAAAGAATTATTAAGGGAATCATAGGACTTCCGGCAAACTTGTTTTATGGAACCGGTATACCGGCCTGTATTATAGTTATTGATAAAGAGAATGCACAGGCAAGACAAGGCCTGTTTATGATTGATGCCAGCAAAGGCTTTATTAAAGATGGAAACAAAAATCGGCTTCGAGAACAGGATATTCGTAAGATAGTAGACAGCTTCAACGGACTTTTGGAAGTTCCCAAATATTCCAGGATGATTCCTTATAGTGAAATTCAAGCTAATGACTATAATCTGAACATTCCTCGATATATTGACAGCAGCGAACCTGAAGACTTACAGGATATTTCTGCCCATTTATATGGGGGAATTCCTCAAAGAGATATAGATATATTGGAGCCGTACTGGAAAGTGTTTCTTTCCTTACGGACAGAGCTTTTTAAAGATAATAGCCGAGATGGATATATGGAACTTAAAGTGAATAAGGATAACATTCGGGAGACCATATACCATCATCCTGAATTTACAGGGTATGCTGAGAGTATTAAGAAAGCTTTTGAGGTATGGAAAACCGACAACTGGACTAAACTTAATGAAATTATGAGCGGAGAACAGCATAAGCAGTTTATTGAGGATATATCAAAAAGCTTGCTCGACAAATACAACAAAATCTCGCTTATAGATAAGTATGATGTCTATCAGTGTTTGATGAGCTATTGGGAAGAAACCATGCAGGATGATGTCTATGCAATTGTATTTGACGGATGGGAATCAGGCAGAGATATCGAACGTGAAATGGTGAAGAAAAAAGATGGCACTATAACCGGAAAGATGAAATCCTTCGAAGGAAGAGTAATACCAAAAACCTTAATGATTGAGCGATACTTCCGGAAAGAGCAAAAAGCTATCGATCAGCTGGAAGGTGAGCTGGAAGAGATAGTCGCGCAGATGGAAGAAATGAAAGAGGAACATGGCGGTGAGGAAGGATTACTTGCCGAAGTTATCAACGATAAGGGAAGCATAACCAAAGGTGAACTGCAAAAACGGATTAAGGAAATAAAGGATGAGAAGGAAGCCGCTGAGGAGCTTAAGATATTGCAACAATATGAAAAACTGATGATAAAAGAATCAAAACTAACCTCTGATATTAAAGATGCAGTTAGCTCCTTGGATAAGCTTGTTTATGATCAGTATGAGAAATTGAGCATAAAGGAAATAAAAGATTTGGTGGTAGAGAGAAAATGGTGCCGGACTATTTATGGGGGTATCGATAACATCTACTCAGCTATATCTCATAACTTGACAAACCGCATCATAGAGCTGGTAGAAAGATATGAAGAAACTCTGCCGCAAATTGAAGAAGAGGTTGATAGTTATGAAGCCAAGGTAAAATCTCACCTGGAAAGGATGGGATTTCCATGGAAGTAAGAGAAGGGTATAAAAATACGGAGGTTGGTGTAATACCTGAGGAGTGGGAAGTTAATTCTCTTTCAAAAATTCTTAAAATTCGGCATGGAAAAAGTCAATATCAAGTAGAAACAGTTTTAGGAGTATATCCTATACTGGGTACAGGTGGAGTTATTGGTTATGCAAATGAATATTTGTATAATAGACCATCTGTATTAATTGGTAGAAAAGGAACTATTAATGTACCTCGATATATAGACACACCATTTTGGACAATAGATACTTTGTTTTATTCGGAAATAAGCAATGATGCAGACCCAAAATATATTTATTACTTATTTCAGACTATTGATTGGTATCAGTATAATGAAGCGTCTGGAGTACCCAGTTTGAATTCAAAAACTATAGAGAATATTGTTATTCCTATCCCTCAACTTTCGGAACAAAAATATATAACTGAAGCCTTGTCCGATGTTGATAACTTAATCAGCTCCATAAACAAGTTGATTAATAAGAAAAAAAACATCAAGCAAGGTGCAATGCAAGAGCTGCTAACGGGAAAGAAAAGGCTTGAAGGGTATAGTGGGGAGTGGGAGGAAAGATCTATTTGGGAAGTATTTGATATATATGCAGGCGGAGACTTAAACAAAAATATATTTAGTAGTACTAAAAATTCAGAATATAGATATGAAGTATATTCAAATGCGCTAGAAAGACGGGGCATATATGGTTTTAGTTCAAGAAGTAAGTACCCTCCAAATTCAATAACTGTTACAGCAAGGGGGAGTATTGGCTATGCAATTTATCGAAGAAATCCATTTGATGCTATTGGAAGATTACTGGTATTAATACCAAAGGGCAATATTAATTGCTATTTTATTTCTGAATATATAAATAACCGAATTACTTTTGCAATTGAAAGCACAGGTGTGCCGCAATTAACTGCACCGCAAATATCAAAGTATATTATTAAATTTCCACTAACCAAAGAGGAACAGGATAGTATTGCTACCATTTTGAAAGACATGGATGCTGAAATAGAAGCACTGGAGCAAAAATTGAACAAGTATAAGGCCATTAAGCAAGGCATGATGCAGGAGCTGCTGACAGGCAGAATTCGTTTGGTATAGGGGGTAATAGGATTGGGTGGCGTTGGTGAAAGAGAACGAGTTACGCAAAACCGTATTGTGAAACTTTTCCGGGATAAACTGAAATACAATTATCTTGGAAATCTGCATGACCGGGAAAATTCCAATATTGATGAAGAAAGGCTCAAAGAATATCTGTCTTCACAAGGATATTCAGATGAGCTTATTCGACGTGCCATAAATTCACTTGTGGATGCAGCGAAAAAGCCGGACCTCTATTATGCCAACAAAGGAGTATATTCGCTCCTCCGATATGGTGCTTCCGTCAGGGAAAATGTAAGCGCACACAATCAGGCTGTTAAATTCATCAACTGGGAAGAACCGCGCAAGAACAATTTCTATATTGCGGAAGAAGTAACGGTTATGGGCGAGCATACCAAAAGACCTGATATTGTTTTATATATCAACGGTATTGCTGTTTGTGTCCTTGAGCTTAAGCGCAGTATAGTGTCTGTCTCCGAGGGCATCCGGCAGAATCTGGATAACCAGACCAACGATTTTATCAAACCGTTTTTTTCAACAATACAATTGATAATGGCCGGTAACGATACGGAGGGGCTTCGAATTGGCGTCATAGAAACCCCTGAGAAATATTTTACTGAATGGAAAGAGGATGAAAAAGCGACGGATGCTCTGTCTTTGTTTATAAAAGCACAGTGTGAAGCGGAAGGCTATAAGATAGACCGCCAGTTGATCAGCCTTTGTCAGAAAGAACGATTAATTGATATAATTTTTAACTTCATCGTATTCGATAGTGGTGTCAAGAAGATGTGCCGCCACAATCAATATTTTGGCGTAGTGGCAGCAAGGCAGAGGATCAAAGCCAAGGAAGGCGGCATTATCTGGCATACCCAGGGAAGCGGCAAGAGTCTTACTATGGTATGGCTGTCCCGCTGGATCAAAGAAAACATACCGGATTCAAGAATTCTGATTATCACAGATCGTGAAGAACTGGACGATCAGATTGAAAATAAAGTCTTTGGTGCTGACGGGGTTGGTGATGAAATATACCGGACCAAGAGCAGTGCGGATTTAATCGAGAAAATAAATGGTACAACGCCAAGAGTAATATGTTCTTTAATTCATAAATTTGGACGAAATAAGGGTAATGACGATAAGGCATATGACAGCTATATTGAGCAGCTTATGGAAAGTCTGCCCCCCGGGTTTAAGCCTAAAGGCGAATTCTATATTTTTGTGGATGAGTGCCACAGAACA
>JAQVFD010000167.1 GCA_028697435.1 Clostridiaceae bacterium | reverse complement strand
ACATTGTTCTCTTTTTCTATGTCGGTAAAAAGTTTTTCATATTCATCATTTTTCAAATCAAGCTGATTTATAGCATTGTTATATAGTGCGTCATTTTCCTCGTAGGTAGCCTGAAGTTCGATGAATTTTTTGGCTTTATCCTGTGGAATCACCTTCTGTTGCTTGAGATACTCAATAATATTCATATTATTTCCTCCCCACCATAGTGCTGTTGTTTGCAATCAGAAATTATATTAACATATTTATTATCTTATTCTATAAATAATCAAAATATCCTTTTATCAAAATTTTTGTTGTTCAAAAATAGAAGAATGCGTCAAAAACGCATCCTTCCCTCACGTCTGTACTTAACTTTCTCCTAACTTCAGAGCCCTGCCCTAACTCTCGTATCTCGTGTCTAGTGTCTCGTGTCTGGTTCTACAGTACCTTTCTTACATCGTATAACGAGCTTAGTACCAACCAGTTTTGCGGGAAATACCTCCCTATGGTCCAATAGCTTGCGCCCCCAATGTTGTACTGGTTTATCAGCCTCAATTTCGCTTCTATGCTGCGGGCATCATCAAACCATACAACATGCTGTCTTCCGTTATCATCATAATAGTTGAAAAACGGAGCCTGTGCTCTTTGGTCATACTGTATGGCAGCCCCTTCTCTTCTTGCAAGGTCTACTGCTCCTACATTGGATATGGTTGTTGCTCTGCTTCCTTCTACATATGGCAGGGTCCAATTATAGCCGTAATTCGGTATCCCCATTAAAATCTTCCGTCTTGGTATTGCAGTTACTGCATAATTCAGTACCTTTTTCACCTCAGTGATAGGTGCCACTGCCATAGGAGGTCCGAAGGTATAACCCCATTCATATGTCATTAGTATCACATGGTCAAGAAGGGCTCCGTGAACAGGATAGTCATGGGCTTCATAAAGTAATCCCGGCTGGTCTGCAGATATTTTGGGAGCCAGAGCTGAAGTGATTGAGTAGCCTAATGGTCTAAGCCTGGAGACTACTTTTCTCAGGAAGTCATTGTAGTCTTCCCTGTTTTCCGGATAAATATATTCAAAGTCTATGTCGAGCCCGCTGTAGTTTTTTGCCTTAAGGTTTTCTATAATATTATTTATCAGTGTATCCTGAATCTGTTCATTTGTCAGTATTGTTTTTGCCAAATCACTATCAAAGCCGCCACCCTCCCGCAGGTTGGTTATTACCATAAGGGGAGCAACATTTGCTTCTCTTGCTGCTGCAATTAAAGGTTCATCATTAATTGACCTGAAGCTTCCCTCCGGTGTGACTTCATAGCTGAATATACTCAAGTATGTCAGATGGGGCAATGTTTTTCCAAGTACTTCCATATTGATATTCGGGAATGTATATCCGTTTACATCAATGGTGCCCAACTTGTCTGTGCTTGATGGTATTGTCAGTACCATTCCGGGTCTGATTAAGTCAGTATTGGTAATCTGATTAGCTCCTTGTATCCTTGCAACAGTTGTTCCGTATTGTCTTGCAATTGTATATAGTGACTCTCCCGCCCTTACCGTGTGCCGTCTTGTCCCTTCCATAACAACAATTGTCTGGCCTATTACCAGGCTTTCGGAAACATTTAATTCATTATCGAATGCAATTCTATCTACCGGTACCCCATAGCGCCTGGAAATCGAATAAAGGCTGTCTCCGGCTTTTACAACATGAATTATCAATGCCATACACCTCGCAAAATGATATACTCTTATAGTATATGTTACGGTACATGGCATTGTTACTTTACTACTCTATATTGCTCTATAATTTTCTCACCCTGATCATTGAGTCAATTCCTTCCAGCCTTCTAAACATATCTTCCGATATTCTGTTATCTGTATCAATAATTGTATAAGCGACCTTATCCTTGCTTTTATTTATCATATTGCTGATATTTATATGTTCGCTTGCAAGTATCCCGGTTATTTGCCCCACCATATTGGGTATATTCAAATGCATTAAAGTAATCCTGTTCTTAAACACATTTCCAAGGTCACAATTAGGAAAGTTTACTGAGTTTTTAATTGTGCCCAATTCCAAAAAGCATTTAACTTGATTTGAAGCCATAACTGCGCAGTTTTCTTCCGATTCCAGTGTCGATGCACCTATATGGGGAAATGAAATCACATGATCCATTTTTATTAGCTCTTCATTAGGAAAGTCGGTGGCATACATTTCTACAATTCCTTCATTAAGCGCATTTTTAAGTTCTGCATTGTCTATCAATCCGTCTCTTGAAAAATTAAGAAGTCTTACACCATGCTTCATAAGCTTAAACGCCTTATTATCAATCATATTTCTTGTACTGTCCATCAAAGGTACATGCATTGTTATATAATCTGAACCTTCCAGTATCTCCTTCAGGCTCTCCGCCTTTCCGATACTCCTTGACAGTCCCCAGGCAGAATCTATAGAAATATAAGGATCGTAGCCATCAACTTCCATGCCGAGAGCTTTTGCCGCATTTGCTACCATTACGCCTACTGCTCCCAGTCCAATTACTCCAAGCTTTTTGCCTTTTATTTCGGGACCTACAAATTGCCCCTTTCCCTTCTCTATCAACTGCTTTATTTCTTCTGAATTCCCTGACAGAGATTTGCTCCATAATATGCTGTCTACTACTTTTCTCGAAGTCATCAACAAAGCCAATATAGTCAATTCTTTCACGGCATTTGCATTTGCACCGGGGGTATTAAAAACCACAATTCCTTTTTCAGTGCACCTTTTCACAGGTATATTATTTACTCCTGCTCCGGCTCTTGCAACTGCTTTCAGTGAATGAGGCAGCTCCATTTCGAGCATTGAAAAGCTCCTTAGTATTATTGCGTCGGGGTTGTCCACATTCTGTGAAACATAATACCCTCTTTTTTCTAAGTTCTCCAAACCCTTTGACGATATTTTGTTCAGCAATTTGATATTGTACAACCGAATCTCCTCCTGTATATAGTATATTAAAATTTGTTACATCCCTGGAATATATAAATACCATTCTATATCAAAAACTGAATTTTGTATACAATGCTTAAGGAAATAAAGGAGGACGGAAACCATATATGGTTTCCGCCCTTCGAAGCCCTGCTCTAACTCTCGCATCTCGTGACTGATTTATATCATATTCTTATCAACATATACAGTCAGCTTTCCGAGGCAATTGACATAATTCCCGAACTCATTGTCGTACCATCCAAATATCTTGGCATGGGTTACAGGGAGATTAATATCCTGTGTTGTATCTATACCGTACTCTCTTAAGATTTCCGCAGAAAGAGGCAAGAATCCTGTTCTTGTATGATTTTCGATTCCTTCAATAACTACTGCTGCCTGGCATCCTACTAAATCCGAGGATACGTTTTGATTTTCGCTGAATATAAGCAAGTCTTTTTGAGCACCTGAAGCAGCTTTTTTGTATATATCATTTATGAATTCTCTGTTTATTATCGGATCCCCGGTCAGATTGAGCTCTGTTCTGAAGGTAATATTAAGTGATATTAGCGATACCGTACTTGTAGGCACCCTCACAGAGTCAGCCATAAACCCTATCTTCTTAATTTCGGGAAGTATTTCTTCCAATGCAATGGCAGCACCTGTTGATGTAGGAATAATATTATTAAATACTGATCTGTTTCTTCTAAGGTCCTTAGAGCCTGCTTTCGGAGAAGCATCAAGTATGTTCTGATTATTTGTTGCAGCGTGTACGGTAGACATTGATGCGGTTATTATCCTTGAGGTCTCCTCCGTATCGAGAAGAGGTTTTACCATATGCGCCAGGCCTGTAGTAGTACAGCTTGCAGCTGATAAAATGTGATGTTTGACCGGGTCATAGCTCGCATGATTCACACCATATACAAACAAAGCACTGTCATCAGGCATCTTTTGCGAAGAGTCCTTGATCTTGAAGGGTGCACTTGTAATAACCTTCTCAGCCCCCGCTTCCAGATGGCCCCTGATACTTCCTTTCGGAGAATCGGCGGGCTGCGTCGGATCCAAGAACACTCCGGTACAGTCAACTACCAGTCTGACTCCTTCTTTTGACCAATCTATATTTTTCGGATTTCTTTCCTTTTTCAATACCTTCACAGGCATTCCGTTCATTTCGAATATACATTCAGCTTCACTCAATATCTTCACATTGCATGACTTGCCCGTGTAACCATATAGGAATCTGTCAATAGTACCATAAGTTGAGTCTGTAGTAAGATAATGAATAATGTCTTCGGCTTTTTTACCGACTTCACGACCTGCATTTATTACTATTCCGTCAAAATGCTTAAGATTAAGATGATTCCATAAGGTAAGCTTCCCGATACGTCCTATACCATTAATGCCTAGCATCCTTTTGCTTTGCATTGGTGCATTCATTTTATCACTCCTTATATTTTTTCTCCCATAATTATATCATGCAGCATATTCCTTTTCAAAATGTTAATTGTGCATAATATTTCCTTTATGACGCTTATTGTGATATATCATTAAATTAATACGATATACTATTCATATTGTATTTCGTATACACCTTTATATACATTTCCTAAACTGCCATCTATTGAAATTCCGTCTCCTGATTTGAAGTTTATCCCGTTTATACTACACCTCTTATCTGCCTCATTCACAGTCAGCCCTTTGCAGCTGACAACGCATACTTTGCCCAAGCTTGCAGCAGTAACCGCTGCATGGGATGTAGCACCCCCCCTGCCTGTTATTAGTCCATCACAGCTGAATATTAAAGGTATATCATCGGGAACAGTATCAGGTCTTACCAGTATCCGTTTTTCTCCGGGATGGTTATTCATAGCTTCCTTTAAGTCCTCCATATCAAAAGTCAGTATTCCTGACAACGCTCCGCCGCCGATCCCTATTCCCCGTCCTGCCAGTTTCATCTTATCCGGAGCCGGGACGAATCTTGATAGGTTCTTCTGCTTCTTCAGCTTCTGATTTCTGGTCTGAAGTACATACAAGTCATCCGGATTGTCAGATTCAAAAGTGAACTCAATTTCCTGATGCACAAAACCGTACGTGTCGACAAGCTGTGTAGCCAATTCCAGAAGGGCATTGTATATTTCCGGGAATTCAGATTCAAGAGATAAACTGCAATCACTGTAATAATCCCTTCGCTGACTTTCAGTAATAGGCAGGGTATGCACAAGTCCTGATACTATATCCTCACCCTGGCTGCATAATGTAAAATCCCCATACAGATTTATACCTGATCT
>JAQVFD010000166.1 GCA_028697435.1 Clostridiaceae bacterium | reverse complement strand
TAAAGCGACATTATCCCGTGGCACCGGTGCAGTAATCTGTACAAGTGACCGTCTGTCGGCCTTTGACAGTGAAAATCTGATTGTGCCTGTGTGGGTGATATAAAGGGGCGTAGAATAGGCAATCCTAAGCATCGCTTTTTTTAGCAAACAACGCAGACATTTCGTTTTGCATCGTGGTCATATACGGTCTTGATAGAAAGCCCATATAGATTGGAAAGTGTTTCTGCACTGAGTGTTTCCGCTGCTTGCCCGATCCCTAACACTCCACGGCGATTCAGAATGGCAACTTTTCCATTGAGAATGATGGCGTGTTCCGGATTGTGGGTAGTCATTATCAACGCGTATCCCTCTGAAGCCAGTTGACGTATCATCTGTACCACACGATATTGGTTACCATAATCCAGGTGTGCAGTAGGCTCATCTAAGAGGATTAGCTGAGGTTGCTGTGCAATCACCCGCGCTATCATTGCCTGTTGCCGCTCGCCACCGGATATTTCTGTGTATGACTTGTCTCTCAGGTATATGATTCCCATCCGCTCCAATGCTTCATCAGCGATTCTGTAATCCTCAGTGCTTGGCGTTTTGAAGGCACCGATATAGGGCGTTCGCCCCATGACTGTAAACTCCCGTACGGAATAGGCGTATGCCGGTGTATGGATTTGCGGTACATATCCCACAATCCGTGCTACTCCCCTGAGGCTCATCCGTGACATTGGCTTTCCATTGAGAAGGATTTTTCCTGACATAGGTTTGTACAGATTTGCAATGCAATTAAGAAGTGTGGATTTTCCTGCGCCATTGGTACCCAGAATTGAAAGCACTTCCCCATTATCCACGTTGAAATTGACATTGCTGAAAATCATAGGGCCATTATGATAATGAAAACTGAGATTGTTTACTTCCAGTATCATTGAACTTGCCTCCTTTGCTTGAACAGGATGAATATGAAAAAGGGAGCTCCTATCACACCGGTCAGAATACCAAGCCTTAGTTCGGCGGCAGTGATTGTTCTGCAGAGTATATCAATAAACAGCATAAAAACCCCTCCGAAGATCATTGCAATGGGAAGCATCCTTTTATTATCTGATCCTATAACCATACGGGCAGTATGTGGAATCACAAGACCTACCCATCCTATTGTACCGGATAGGCATACACTACTGGCAGTAATCAGTGTGGAACACAGTATGAACATTCCCCGGGTGGTACGAAGATTGATTCCAAGCGATTTCGCTTCATTATCCCCCAGAGAAAGTACATTAAGCCGATACCTCATCATCAAAATGACTGCCATCGGAATCAGGATTGTCGGAAGGACCGGAAGCATACTTTCAAAAGTAGTCATTGCAAAAGAGCCCATCATCCAATAGGTAATCTCAGCCAATTGCGTGTCTGTATCCGCTACAAACTTGATGATACTCATTATTGAGGACATCAAGCTGCTGATTACAATGCCTGAAAGTACCAGGACGGTGGTGGATTCGTTGCGAATCAAACGTGGTATCATAAGGGTGATTGCCACAGCAATCAGCCCTCCTGCGAAAGCACTAATCTGTATGAGAATACTACTCCCATTCAAAAGTATAGCTGAAGCAGCACCGACACACGCGCCGGAAGATACTCCCAGGAGGTCGGGAGACACCATAGGATTTTTAAATATACTCTGATAGGTTGCACCCGAAAGTGACAGTGCAGCACCTATTATAACAGCGGCAACGGTCCTCGGCAAGCGAAGGTCCATTATAACTGCCTGCTGAATATTATCCCAGGTTCTATTTATTGTAAAAATTTTTGAAAACATAATTCGAAAAGTCTCTTCCAATGGCACTCTGTATTGCCCCACAACCAATGACAGCACAAAAACAACCATAAGTATTATTACTGACAGCCATAGTATCCCTTGAAATCTTAAAACATAACCCAAGCTATTATTTTGAGACATGACCTTTCCCTTTGCAGGAGAAAGGTCATGCTTACTGAAATCTGTTTTTTTCATATTGCTGTGGGGTTACTTAACGGGGAATTCCGCCGTACCATCAGGGCGGAGACCATTAAGCATGTACTCGGCTTGTGTAGTACTCAGTTCAAAATCGGTATATTTCTTATAGAAATCAATGATCTCGTTTATCATGGTTTTTTTTGTAATACCGTTAGCCGATGCAATTTCAGGCTGAATGCACATCAGTGCATAATTTATCTGGAGCTGGCTTTCAAGACCGAAACGGTCCCAGTTGAAACATGCATAAGGATTGGTATATATTCTTCCTGTAGTAGCAGCCTTTAGGTCTTTCCACCCCTCCGTGGTTTCTACGGCATTTTTCTCTATTTGCTGATAGACGCCGGCGCATATAATCACATCAGGATTTACTTTAAAAACAGCTTCCGGAGTCACTTCCGCCGAAGCGGCCAAATCCATTAACCTTGGTGCATAAACACCACCGGCAGACTCAACCCAGTCACTTATGATACTGTTTGCAGCCATAGTTGTGGTGAGAGAATCAGTCTGCCCCGCAATATAGTATACTACAGGACGATCTGCTTCCTGTATGCCGTCGGTGAGGCTTCTCACTTTGGCCAGCTTAGTTTCAACAGCAGAGCTCCAAAGGTTGAGTTTTCCCTGATATTCTCCTCCCAGCACTTCCCCGAGGATTGTATAAGCCTGAATCATTGTTTCATAGTTGCTAAAATTAATATTAATAGCCGGAATACCAACTTCACGGATTTTTTGTGCAAAGCCGTCTTTTGCAGTACTCGGATGTATAATTACCAGATCCGGTTCAAGCTTTATGAGGTTTTCTATAGTGGGAGTTGTGCTTCCGAGAGCGGGAATGTTGACACACTCAGGATAAAACAGCTGTGTCCATGAGTTCATGGTGGCGGGACTGTTTACTGCAAGTCCGGCAATTAGGTCGCCTGCACCCATTACAAAGAAGGAAGAGGTTCCCGCAGGCCACAGATTAATAATCTTTTTGACTTCTCCATTGATGGTTACGGTATCGCCGCTCATGTCGGTAACAGTAACAGTTCTTTCCACCGGTTCGGGATTTGTCTCTTGGACCGGTTCTGTTGTGCCGGGATTATCTTTCGTACAACCGGAAACTATTGCTACAATCAAAATAAACACTATAATAAGGCTGATGCCTTTTCTAAATCTCTTCATGTTGTCCTCCTTAAATATTTAAATTTTGGTTCTGCTATTTTATTGGATCTTGCCCAATAATGCCCTCACGGGGAAGGAAACCCTCTGCCTCCTTATCAATTTCCAAAAACATTTTGGCAAATTCCTTTGCTGCCTCTTTATGTAGAGCGGCTTTCGGAATCGTAAGGGCGTGGTTTATCGGTGTTGCGGTCACAGTGTTCTTGTCGTCCACTGCAAAGCCTACCTTTGAATATTCTTCGGCTAAGGCCGGTTCTGAAAGGTCCATTATAGCAGGCAGTTCCGCAAAGTTCTTACCCGACATCTTTGCACCGGAATGGTACATGAATTCATATTTTGCCTGCTGTATGTTGCCAAAGGGACCCGGGTTCTTGTCCATGCCGATGTGTCCCGGATGATTCATCAGACGGTTTGTAAGACCCGGCTTGTAAGCATCAGCTAAAAGCATTGCCATGACAGCGCGATAGCCTCCGGGATCCCCGTAGGGATTATGGTGCTTAAAAGTTGCATCTTCTGCAAGAAGCTTATCCTCCCAGTTTTCAGTGGTAATGTCCTCCCCTGTTATCACCATCTTATTACCCGCCCAAATGCGATATCCGTCTGCATAATCCGGCAGCATCATGGAGCGGATAATCTCATCATCCGCAGAGATAATCAAGTCACAGGCCTCGCCGCTTATGCAATCTCTTATTAGATCAACGGAACCACCTGGAGTAACGACAGCTGGTAGCTCGGGGTGAATCTCATTCCACTTCTCAGCGGTTGCCTTCGCTAATTTCATTGATGCACCGGCGCAGAACACATGTAGGCGATAGGGTGCAAGCTCAGCTTCGACTGCCGCAACAGCATCTGCTTTCTCCTTACGCACATCGGTGACCTTCTGGGCAAGAATACCAAGAAAATTGCGCAGCATAATCCCTTGGGCTTTGCTGTGTTTCTCCCCGTAAAATCCGGTGAGCATTTCTCCGCTCATTCGGAGCATGTATAAATCGAAGGTATCATTTTTCGGACCTCCGTGGGGCGGACCCTTGAATTTCATCTTAGGTGCGCGGCTCTTGAGCATTTCCGATAAACAGGGGATTTCCCCCATCATCATGCCGGGTTCGTTGGACTTAGGCATATTATATTTGTCCAATCGCGGATCCAGCTGCTCAAGAGGCTTTCCCTTAAGAACTACACAAAAAATACCCTTGTCCATATCAATGGGCGGCATTCCTCGCGTTCCTGCCTTACGACACACAATTTCAGGGTTCATTACCTCGAGCAGTGCAATTAGCGACTCGTCCTCAATATTCTGAAACAGTGTCGTACTCTTCAATTCGGGTAGATAGTCACGGTAATTGCTCATAAAATCCTCCTTTATAAAATTTCCCAAAATAAAAGCGCCTTGGGAAAGGCGCTACACAATACAAACCGTCAAATCACAGTCCGTAAAATGTTTCCTTTCCAAAAGGGAGGCATGGTGGTTAACCCACACCCTCGAATACGGTTCTTCCCGTATTACCGTTCGGCAATACCACTTTTTAAACTGCCGAATCGGAAACAACTCTATTTTATTATTAGTAAGTCATATATCCAAACTTATATTAACCCTATTCGTTCTCATAGTCAAGCAAGAGAGTTTATCTGAATCTATTGACAAGCTCACCGGCTATATCCTCATAGGTTACATCCATATATTTCATCAATACGGTTAAATGGTAAATCAAGTCAGATATTTCATATATAGTTTCTTCTTTGTTTTCGTTCTTAGCTGCTATTACTACCTCCGTGCTCTCTTCCCCTATTTTCTTGCATATCTTATCAATGCCCTTATTGAATAGATAGCAGGTATAAGAGCCCTCTTCCGGATTCTCTCTTCTGTCACTCACCTTGTTGTATAGCCTTTCGACCACTTCCCCTATATTTGCAGCTCTTTCGCTTTCTTCACCTTTCCAAAGGCTTCTGTAAAAGCAGCTTCGGCTTCCTGTATGGCAGGCTGCCCCCGTCTGTTCTACCTTCAACAGGAGGCTGTCCCCGTCACAATCATAAAATATCTCTTTCACCGACTGTATGCAGCCTGAGGTTGCTCCCTTTTCCCACA
>JAQVFD010000165.1 GCA_028697435.1 Clostridiaceae bacterium | reverse complement strand
AGTATTATACCCGATTTCAAATAAGCTTGACCCATGGATACTGGGAGACTATGAAAAGTCTATCAAAGCATCCTACCAGTATGCAGAAGCTCTCCTTGAGAATAATATGTTTAAGGAAAACAAAGACCGGGCAAAACTGGTAACCAAGATTATGACTGAGAAATATTTTTCCCATGGTTATTGCATTAACAGAAAAGAAGCCTTGAATGATTTAGGGCTTAAAGTAGTATATGCCGACGGGGACATGTGGCATCTGATATGGGCACTGTATCTTGCATATGATGATTATATGCAGGGTAAGAACTATTCCTCCGTTATAGAGACTGCCGACGGAGTTCTTGACCTTCCTAACTCCGAGTGAATATATATGTTGCGAAAAAGATTTATTATTACAAAAGTAGCAGAAGCGTCTACTTTTGTAGTATTAACAATGTATTTTTCGCAACATATGAATCAAAGAAAATGTTTTACACTATTTGAATTTAATGCAAGATGTTTAGTGTAAAACATATAGGAGATCACTTGACAATAGGGTTATGGAATATTTATAATCAAACAGTAAAGTATAATACCATAAGGTACAAGGGAGGAAAGACTATGGATCCTGTAGCTTTTGAAATATACGGGATAACAATAAGGTGGTACGGCATACTGCTTTCGACAGGTATAATTGCAGGCATATTGCTGGCATATTATGAAGCTAAGAGACTCGGGTACGATCCTGAGTATATAATTGACCTGGCCTTATGGTGTATTCCGGCGGCTGTGATCGGGGCAAGGCTATATTATGTTATATTTGAGTGGAGTTATTATAAAGGTAACATTATGAAAATAATAAACATAAGAGAAGGGGGCCTGGCAATACATGGAGCCTTGATTGCTGCTGTTATTGCAGGATATATATTCACAAAAGCGAAGAAGATTTCTTTCTGGAATACTGCAGATATTACGGCACCAAGCATAATACTGGGTCAGGCCATAGGCAGGTGGGGCAACTTTGTAAATCAAGAAGCTCACGGAGGGCCGACAGATTTGCCCTGGGGTATAATGGTGGATGGGGTAAAGGTTCATCCGACTTTTCTATATGAATCCCTTTGGAATATATGTGTTTTCATATTTCTTCTTATATACAGCAGAAAGAAGAAGGTTGAAGGGGAAGTGTTCCTGTTATATGGAATACTGTATTCTGTAGGAAGGTTCTGGATTGAAGCACTTAGAACAGACAGTCTGATGTTTATGGGCATGAGACAGGCACAGATAATAAGTGTAGTTATAATAACAGCCTTTACTTCCATTATTATTTTTCGGAGGAAAATGAAGAATAATACCGGAGACGACGCTCCGGATATTGCTGAGAAGTGATATAACAATTATATAGAAGAAGCAGGTTAAATGATGCAAAAGCATATCATAGGTCTTTTGTATCATTTTTTTATTTTTTTTATGATTTCCAAAAAACAGGAAGGAATTTATTTTTTTGCATAGAATATGTAATAAAGTGGACTAAAGTGGAGCAAAGTGGTATAATGTGAATAAAAAGGTGGTGAGTATATGTTTATAGGCGAATACAACCATACCCTGGACCCAAAGAACAGAGTCATAATGCCGTCAAAATTCAGGGAACAGCTGGGAGACAGCTTTGTCATGACCAAGGGTCTTGACAACTGCCTTTTCATATACTCGTCTCAGGATTGGAGCATAGTAGAGGATAAGCTTAAGGGCTTGCCTATGACAAACAAAGATGCAAGAGCTTTTGTAAGATTCTTTTTTGCGGGAGCCAGCGAATGTGAACTGGACAAGCAGGGCAGGATTGTGATTCCAAATTACCTTAAGGACTATGCGAATATTGACAAAGAGCTCGTAATCATTGGAGTTTCAACTCGAATAGAAATATGGAGCAGGGAAGAATGGAATAAATTCAATAGTGATGCAAATATTAGTTATGAGGATGTGGCCGAGAAAATGTCACAGCTCGGAATATAGCGAGAAGGCATGTGAAGCAGATGGCAGTGTTGAATTTTGAACATATTCCGGTACTTTTGAATGAAACATTGGAATATCTTGATCCCAAACCGGGGGGTATATATATTGACGGTACCCTGGGAGGGGCAGGACACTCTTTAGAAATATTAAGAAGAATTATACCGGGGGGAGTCCTTATAGGCATTGATCAGGACGACAATGCAATTGAGGCAGCCAAGAAAAAACTTGAAGCATATAAGGATAATACAGTTATTGTACGTGATAATTTTAAGAATATAAAAACCATTGCCTTACAAAAGGGTTTTAAGGAAATTGACGGAATATTGCTTGACATTGGTGTATCTTCCCATCAGTTAGATGAGGAGGAGAGGGGCTTCAGCTATATGCATGATGGTCCCTTGGACATGAGGATGAATACAAATCTCAATTTTGACGCTTCGGACATAGTGAATAATAGCTCGGAACAGGAGCTTACCCGCATACTCAGGGAATATGGAGAAGAGAAATGGGCAGTCAGGATTGCAAAGTTTATTGCAGAGGAAAGAAAGAAGAACAGGATTGATACTACCTTCAAGCTGGTAGATATAATAAAAAAGGCAATTCCCGCAGCAGCAAGAAGAGAGGGAGGTCATCCTGCAAAAAGGACATTTCAGGCTTTGAGAATCGCCGTAAATGATGAACTCCAGGTTCTGGAAGAGGCAGTTCTGAATGGAGCAGAACTCTTAAAGCCGGGAGGAAGGCTGGTTGTAATAACCTTTCATTCACTTGAAGACAGGATAGTAAAAAAGATTTTTAATAATATGGAAAGACCGTGTACATGTCCGCCTCAGTTGCCGGTATGCGTCTGCGGAAAAGAGCCTCTTCTTAAAGTGATTACTAAGAAACCCGTCACTGCCGGAGAGGAAGAGCTAAAGACAAATACCAGGTCGAAAAGCGCTAAGCTTAGGGCAGCCGAAAGAGTAAGTTCTAAAAGGGGTTAGGGGGGAATAATAATGTTAAGAGCAGACAATAGTGCATATGACTACAGCAGATACGAGCAGCTGGAGATAGAACAAGTTTCGGAACCGATTGCAAGCCCCCGTAAAAAAGTCAGGAAAAAGGAAAAACATAAAACTCATCTGATGAGTATATTGTTTGTTTTTGGATTGAGCATTTTTATTATTTCACGCTATGCCTTAATAGCGGAGGTTAACTATAATATTAAAAACCTGGAAAGAGAATACACCACTGTAGTTAAAGAGAATACTGACTTGAATGTGCAGCTTATGAAGTCAATCAGCCTTGAGACTCTTGAGAAAAAAGCAATTGAAGAGTTGGGTATGCAGTATCCTGATATTCAGAACCAGACTGCTTATGTAAATGTTGAAATGCCATTGCAGTCCAATGTTAGTGAGGAACACGACTTTTACAATATTGACGATTTGCAGGAGAATAAATATATTGCATATACAAAAGCTGTGATAAATAATATCCTCAATGTGTTAGATTAGCTTAAAGTAGTTCCTGAAGGGGGTGTATTAATTTGTCCGGCATAAAAGTAACTATAAAAAGAAGAATAATAATAATCTTCTTTGCTTTTTTTGCTGTTTACGCAGGACTTTTGGGGAGACTGGCTTTTATTCAGATAGTAAACAGTTCGGAGTATCAGCAGAAAGCGGTGGAACAGTGGACAAGAGATATTCCCATCAAGTCCAAAAGAGGAATAATATATGACAGAAATGCAAAGAAGCTGGCTGTAAGTGCAACAGCATATGAAATATATGTAAGGCCAGCCATGGTCAAGGATAAAGAGGCAGTTACAAATGCTCTGTCAGAAGTTTTGGAGCTTGACAAAGCTTCTTTGGCTCAAAAGGTAACTGCCAATAAAGATACAGTACTTATCAAGAAAAAGGTTGACGCAGACAAGGTTAAGCTATTGAGAGAAAAAGAACTGCCGGGAATTGTATTTAACGACGACAGCAAAAGATTTTACCCTCAGAGCAATTTTGCTTCTTATGTATTGGGTTTTACCAATCCTGACAATCAGGGACAGGATGGGGTAGAGCTTACATATGAAAAGTACCTGAATGGATTTCCCGGAAGAAATATAGTAATGACGGATGCCCATGGAGAGATGCTTCCGGGCAGTGACACCAAATACTACGAGCCCCAGGACGGTCTGAATCTTGTACTTACAATTGATGAAGTAATACAGCATTTTGCCGAAAAGGTTGTTGAAAATGCACTTATTGAGAATAAAGCAAAACGGGTAACAGCAATAGTGATGGACCCTAAGACAGGGGATATTCTCGCTATGACTTCCAAACCTGATTTTGATAACAATGACCCCCGGAAGGTTCCGGAGGGTTTTGCGGATAATTGGAGCACAATGAGTGAGAAAGAACAGTTGGATGTACTTTATAAACTATGGAGAAATCCTGCTATTTCAGATTCATATGAACCCGGTTCCACTTTTAAAGTTATAACATCTTCTGCGGGATTAGAAGAAAACGTGGTCAAACCGGAGGATCATTTTAATTGCATAGGGCACATAACTGTTGCAGGCAAAAAAATGAAATGCTGGAGGAGCTATAAACCTCATGGGAACCAGAACTTTGCAGAAGCTGTCAAAAACTCCTGCAATCCGGTATTTGTAGAGGTAGGGCAAAGGCTGGGAAAGGAAAAACTGTACAAATATATAAAGGCCTTTGGTTTTGGAACGGTCACAAACATCAAGCTTCCCGGGGAGGCAAAAGGCATAGTGAGAGAATTGGGCGGAATAGGTCCTGTAGAGCTTGCCAATAATGCCTTTGGCCAGGGAATATCTGTTACACCTATCCAATTGATAAGTGCTTTCTCTGCGGTTGCAAATGACGGTATGCTTATGGAACCCCGCATTGCTAAGAAAGTTATAGATAATGAGGAAAAGACAGTCCATGAATTTCAGCCTCGGGAAGTCAGACAGGTAATATCCGGGGAGACCTCGGCAACAATGAGGCAGATTCTCGAATTTGCTATAGCACCTACCGCATCCTCTTATATTCCGGGCTATAAAGTTGCAGGCAAAACGGGCACAGCTCAAAAAGCTGAGGGGGGGATATATGTATCGGGTAAATTTGTTTCCTCCTTCTGTGGTTTTGCCCCTGCCAATGACCCTAAAATATCTGTACTGGTTGTTATCGATGAGCCCGGAGGTGCACAGTACTATGGTGGTGTAATTGCGGCACCTGTAGCTAAAAGCATAATATATGACACCTTAAGATACATGGATGTAAAGCCTCAATACACGG
>JAQVFD010000164.1 GCA_028697435.1 Clostridiaceae bacterium | reverse complement strand
TGCACTATCCTGAGCACTTCCGTGAACTGCCTCAAATATTGCCATATCGCTGCCGATATTGGCACCCGGCACGAATCCCAATCCGCCTACCAAGCCTGCGCATAGATCCGATAAAATATCTCCGTACAAGTTCATTGTCAGTATGACATCAAAGTTCCCCGGCTTTGTCACCAACTGCATGCACATATTATCAACTATGACGTCCTCAAATTCTATCATAGGATAGCATTTTGAAACTACCTTGGCTGTATTCAGGAAAAGCCCGTCCGACATTTTCAGTATGTTTGCCTTATGAACGACTGTCACTTTTCTTCTGTTATGCCTCACAGCGTATTCAAAAGCGCTTACCGCTATACGCCGGGATGCATATTCCGTAATAGTCTTGACGGCTTCCACCTTTCCCGGTTCAACCATACTCTCAATACCTTGATATAGATCCTCGGTATTCTCTCTGAATATGACCAGGTCTATACCGTTAAAGGGTGTTTTTATCCCCGGTATGGAAATAACCGGTCTTATATTCACATATAAGTCGTATTTTTTCCTAAGCATCACATTTATGCTTCTGAAGCCTTTCCCGACAGGAGTTGTAATGGGACCCTTCAGTGCGATTCGGTTCTGTTCAAGACTTTGAAATACTTCATCCCATGCCGCCTCGCCGACATTGAAAACATCCCAAAGTATTTCCACTCCCATGTAATCAATAACCTTTTTTGCTGCCTCCGCAACCTCCGGTCCTATGCCGTCACCGGGAATCATTGTAACTCTATACATCGACTTCCGCCGCCTCTCTCATTGACTTTATATAGTTCAGATAGCCTCCTGCCACTATAATCTCCGCATCGTTTTCAGAGCCTTCAAACCTGCAGTAAATCTCATAACCTTTAGTTTTATTCAATACTTTAATTTTATTTCCATTTCTTAAAGCTTCCGCAATATCATTAATTTCTATCTCATCGTTTTCATCAAAAAGTTTATAGCAATCTTTATCTATAAGAGACAGAGGAAGTATTCCGGAATTAATCAGGTTGTCCCTATGGATTCTTGCAAAGGATTTTGCTATAATGGCCTTTACCCCCAGATACAACGGTACAAGGGCTGCATGCTCACGGCTGGAACCTTGCCCATAGTTTTCCCCTCCGAGAATAAAGCCTCCTCCGTTTTTCTTTGCTCTTTCCCTGAAGTCTTTAGTAATTGTACCGAAACAGTATTTCGACAGCTCCGGAATATTGGAGCGGTATGGCAGCAGCTTGGCATTTGACGGCATAATATCATCAGTTGTAATATTATCTCCGACCTTAAGCAGCAGTTTGCACATAAACTTCCGCGGAAGGGGTTTGCCTGCAGGAAATGGCTTTATATTCGGTCCCATAATCAGTTCAACATTTTCCCTCTTTTCGGCAGGAAAAATAAAATAGCTGTTATATGTTGCAAAGCTTTCCGGAAGCTCAATAATCGGATTCTCGATGCCTACTGCATCGGGACTTGTCAAATAGCCTGTCAAAGCAGAGACTGCCGCAGTCTCCGGGCTTACAAGATAAACCTCAGCCGTATCTGTACCGCATCGTCCCTTGAAATTCCTGTTGAAGGTTCTTAAAGAAATACCTCCCGATTTAGGTGCCTGTCCCATTCCGATACACGGTCCGCAGGCTGCTTCAATTATTCTTGCACCCGAAGCTAATAGATCGCCTAATGCCCCATTATCCGCCATCATTTTTAGTATATTGCCTGAACCCGGTGCAATTACGAGGCTGACATCGGGATGAACCTGTTTTCCTTTAAGAATGGCTGCCGTTTTCATCAAGTCTGCATAGGATGAATTTGTGCATGATCCGATGGCGACCTGATCCACCTTTACTCCTTTTATATTCCGAAGGGCATCAACATTATCAGGACTATGGGGTTTTGCTGCCATTGGTATGATTTTCCCAAGGTCAATTACAATTTTCTTATCATAGGCTGCATCCGGATCAGCTTCAAAAGGAACATAATCCCCTTCCCTGCCCTGGCGCAAAAGAAAATCCCGTACAGTCTCATCGCTTGGGAAGATTGAAGTAGTAGCTCCCGATTCGGCGCCCATATTTGTTATAGTTGCACGGTCTGTTACAGATAGATTTTTTATACCTTCTCCGGAGTACTCAACTATATAACCGACTCCGCCTTTTACCGTCAGCAATTTCAATATATATAAGGCCACATCCTTTGCTGAGGCCCATGGTTGAAGCTTTCCTACCAGTTCTATATTCATTACCTTTGGCAGCTTTAATGTATAAGTACCCTGTGCCATAGCCACTGCCACATCCAAGCCTCCTGCCCCTATCGCCAGCATCCCCAGACCTCCCCCTGTAGGTGTGTGACTGTCTGAACCCAATAGTATATCCCCGGGCTTACCAAACCGCTCCAAATGCAATTGGTGACATATCCCGTTTCCCGGCTTGGAATATATAACCCCGTATTTTGCTGCGGCACTTTTAATAAATACATGGTCATCAGCATTTTCAAAACCGGTCTGAAGAGTATTATGGTCAATGTACGCTACAGAAAGATCCGTTTTTATCTTCTTAACACCCATTGCTTCCAATTGCAGATATACCATTGTACCGGTGGAATCCTGAGTCAGGGTCTGATTAATCTTTACCGTCAATTCTCCCTTCCGCTCATGTGCTGCTGATATTCTGTTTTTTTCGATTATCTTACAAGTCAGTGATTTTCTCATAGCTGCCTCCTAAATATAATGCTGTATCATTACTTCAACATTATAATAAACAATTGCAAGTAAGTCAATTAAAAGTTGCATAAATAATAATATTTATGCAACCAATAACATTGCAGCGTGCTACATCCTGTTCATTTTGCTGATTTAATTAGTGCAACATTTCTGTCTTCTGCATCAAATGCTGCATGTTTATGCGGTTGTATTCATCTAATATGAAATGTGATGAAAGTTTTATTGCAATTGTCTGAGAATAAGAAAACACCCCTTCAAAGAAAGAGTGTTTAATAATATGTTTTCTAAGTCTTCGTTATTTTTTTTCGATTTTGAATGTACCAATTTTGATTTTTCCGGGATGCTTGCTTTTAAATGATAAGTCAGCCGCTTTTGGTCCTTCAAGCTTGACACTGAAATCATATTCATAGCTGTATGTGGCATTATAGTCAATACCATAAGTATAAGTAATATGATAAATGGAATTTGGCTCTGCTGTAAAGGTCCGAGTATCGGTGCCGTCCTCTGCGGGGAAGCTCATTTTATATTCTCCGCCGTATTGACCGGTTTCAAAAGTTAAGAAATACTGTACCCCATAAGCCTTACCTCCCGCATAAAGATAATTATTGGTAATAGCACTTCCGCTTAAGCCTCCGGACAATTTGAAGGCAGCGCCCTTTACACCTGTTCCAAGGTTGTAGGCTTGCAGCACTTTGTCATCATTATACAGAAATTTTCCATCAACATATATGGGCTTAACGTAGGCAATACTGACTTTATGGTCACCCTCTCCCAGCTTTGCATTCAGCGCAGACATATCTATTGTCATCTCGATATCCACATAATCTCCGGTTCTTACTGTAAAGTCTTCTATTGTTTGTATCTTTGTTCCGTCACAAATAATCTCAAGATCAACGGTTGCCGGATCAGATACTATCCAATAGGAATAGAGCTTTGCTATACCGGAAGTTGCATGGAACGTGGCCTCCGGACTGTATACATTTCCATCCGGCGCCTCCGACCAGGATAGAGTAGAAGCATAGCCATCTCCAATGAATAGACTTATGTTTTCTGCATCTCTTGGCCAGGAATCCGGTCTTGCTGTAGTGCTTTCATCTGTATACTTTATGCTCGCATTCAGCCAGATGCCAGAATTTCCCGAAGCAGAGGAAGGTTTTGAGGCTTCCTGCTTCAGGGCGAGATCAGCTGAAGTATAAACAGGCATTTTTCCGTTCGGTCTGTCCGGAAGGGTGATAGATGACATCAAAGCCTTGTTTGTCCCCTTAAGCTTTTGTGAAAGAGCTGCATATGCGATGCCTGCCGCATCATCACGCAAAAAATCTTTGGTTGTAGTGTATTGAGTATAAGATCTTTGATTGATCATACCAAGCTCAAATGCTTTATCCGCAGCTTTGTTCCAACTGAAGTCGCCGGTCTTGTCATCATAGTCAAGTGCTCGCAGAACCAATGTCAGGTATTGTGCGACAGTCATATTGTCATTGCTGCCATAAGTGTTTTCACTTGTGCCGTTTACTATACCGTTTGAATAGCAATAGCCGATATAAGGCTTCGCCCAGTCAGCAACATCGGTAAAAGGTATTGTGTAGTTCCCTTCCTTAGCCTCAGCCTCCTTGCCCAGCAGCCGAACTATCATAGCGGCTCCTGCTGCTCTTGTAAGAGGCTTGTCCAAGTCAAAGGAACCTCCGCTTCCGAGGAACAATCCCTCCTCCCAAAGTGCCGCCGCAGCATCTCCGTGTTTCACCTCATATCCGGCACTGGCGGGTATGAGGCAGAGTGAAAAAACAAACGCAAGTGCTAATAAGAAAGAGATAATTTTCTTGCCCTGTTTCATGTCTTTGCCTCCTCATATCAGTTTTTACAACAGTATTACTCCCGATAGTCGTTCAGCGTTCCTGTCCCTGTTATACCTTTGATATCCCCTTCAAAATATGTATATAAATCGATAGTGCCGTTGTTTATCAAGGACCCCTTTTCATTATCGAGACTTCCACCGTCTTTAATTAAAATATAACCATTGTTCGACAGTTTTGCAAGATTTTTAAATTTTGAGCCCCGTTCAATAAGCAGATTAGCACCGGATTCCACTGTAAAACTGCCGTTGTTATCGGTGCTGCTCACTCCGGAGGTTGCAGTTCCGCCTTTCTTAACCGTGACTGTACCGTTATTTATTAAAGTGCAGAGACCACGGTCAAAAGTACCGCTTACTATGATTTCGCCTTCATTTGTAATGGTGCAGCCCACCGGAATGAATTCTCCGCTTATGGTTATGGTTTTTCCTTTTTCAATATTTATCATCAGGTCGGTATCCCGTTCATAAAAGTATTTTTCAGTAATGTCCATATCGGAATTTACATCTATTACGGTAACTGCCTTGTTTTCCATTGCCTTCTTAAATGCGTCAAAGGAGGATACAATCGCTTTGCCATCTTCTGAGGACTGTCCCCCGTCATTGTCTGCAATTTGTTTTGCCATGCGATAATCTTCCGCTGCAAACATTCCTGCCGCTATAAGGCTTTCTGATAATTTATCGGCTCCCGTCTGGCTTTCTTCTTTAAGCTTAGCTTCAAGGGCTG
>JAQVFD010000163.1 GCA_028697435.1 Clostridiaceae bacterium | reverse complement strand
AGAAGGTCCAGAGCCTCTCATCCAAAACAATGAAAGGTCCAAAGGCATACACTAATACCAGGATAATTCTTACATAAAGAAAAATAATACAACAAATAGAAATACTACTGTAGCAACATAAATATAATATGCCTTATGCTTGTCCTTGATCTTCTTGCATTATGCTCCCCCGTTTCTTTAAGCATTGCTCCACATAGGAGTTTAAACTTTTAAAAAGTCCGCCCAATCAAGTCCAAGTTTATCGGTGTTTTCTTGCCAGTACAGCAGACGGTTATAGTAGTAATCTAACTTTTCACTGACTGGTTTTGTGAAGTTATCCTTCCCGTACTTTAATACAATTGCTGTCAATTCATACATAGGCAGCCCCAAAGCGTGTGTTTCTACATGCACTGTAGCTCCGGCATGACCAACTGCATGACACAACGCACCACACACGCTGTCATTGATTTCTTTTGCCACTGTATGTGAATCTAAGATGGCTTGTTTTGCTATGGGCATTTTGATTTTGCCTCTTGCCCAAGCCTCACAAAGCTCCAAGCAGGTTCTTGGTCTTCGTTCGTTGGGATACTTTGCTTCAAACTGTTCCAAAGGTGGTCTTGCACAATCCAGTGCCCACATCACAAGAGTTCGGTGATTTTGTAGCTGAATAAGTTTTATCAGCTCTTGTAAGCATTTGCTGTCACGCGAAAACAATATTTTATTTCTTTTCTTTAATTTGATTTCTACATCTGAGAACATTATATTAGTTGCCTCCAAAATACAAATAGTCTTCAGTTCTTATAATCTACCTTTTTTAAGAACCCTCTTAACCCTCGCCTGTTGAGGCGGAGTCAAATCATCTAAACGTTTCTCTATAACCCTTCAAAATTCTGCTTTATTCCCTGAATTCGCTATAACCATACTTCTTTCTGAATGTTGAGCAACTTCTCCTGGTCGACAAGTTTCAAGATGCTCCGTTAAAAACGGAAAAATGATCTTTTTATGCTTCAAGGTGCTCTTCGGATAACCTAATAATGCCAACATCTCTGTACTTGTCAGCAATTTTTTTAGCAAGACTCTCAATCCCAAATAGTTCAGTAAAGGTATGACTGCCAACAATTAAGTTCATTCCTAAAAATTTAGCATACTCAATAGTGTAAAGGACTTTTTCGCCGGTTATATATACATCACAATTTTTTTCAAATGCCTCTCTTACATCTGTAGATGAGCTTCCGCCCCCACAAACCAAACCAACTCTTTTTATACGACCGTCTTTGAATCTCCATGCCTTTGTTGGTTCTTCAAGAATCGTCTCCAATTTTCTTACTAACTCTTCAAATTCTATCTCTTCATCAAACTCAGCTATTCTTCCACAATAGAATCCATCTTCATTATGAGACTTCTCGATAATGCTTAACCCTATCTTTTCAACCAAAGAACTATTTGTCCCAAAATTACAATCGTCTAATGGCAGATGATTAAAATAATGTGATATATTGTATTCCGTTAATTTTTTCTGACATGCCTCTTTAAGACCGTGCATAAAATCCCATGCATCATGATGGGTTATAATCAGGTTAACGTTATTTTTTCTGCCTTCTTCAATTGTATCAAGTGTTAAATTTGTGCAATATCCTATTTTTATAATATCTTCTGTACCCCTTACTGTAACCCCGCTTTGTTCATGGAAATGTTCATTATCACTGCTTTCAAACAAACTTATTATGAATCTCTCTATCCCGGCTAATCTCATATTCTCTGCCCCTTTACAAATATAATTCCTGTTATTATAATTAAATTCTATTTGCATGTCAATTAACGGTCCTGCCTCACGGCACCGATGACCGACCCTACGAGCAAAGTCCTTCACTTTAGTGACGCTTATGAATGGGCTAGGCTCTCTCCTGACTTCCACCTCCTACTATCCATCCCCGGCGTAGGAGAAGTAACGGCAGCCACCATTCCTGGAGAGATTGGTGATATTAGTAACTTTGGTTCATATAAGCAGTTAGTCGCTTATACAGGGAAGCCTCCTAAAGTTGCTCTGGTAGCTACGTGCAGTATGCTTCTAAGGATTATTTTCGGAATGTTAAATACTAAAACTGAGTGTAGAGCCGAGTAGCTATAGCTTGATGCTGTTATATAAACTATTTTTCAAACCACACCAATGATGATCCGGGAGATTTTCTTTTTATACTTCCCATAGCGATTTCACTCTTAATCTTTCTTATACCATTCTGATAATTATCATCAGAAATCAGATGTAACATTGAGTAGCCTTTCTTTTCTACTAATTCAATATATTCTTTACCAATCTCAATCTCTTTTCCTTCTCCAATTACTGTTACATCAACTAATCTCAATTTGTTTTTTTCAGCATTAAATATTATCTCTTCAATATCCGGATACCTTTGTTTATCAATCACTGCTGTTTCCGGAAAAAACTCAGTAGTATAGCGAAGATCTATCTGTTTATGTGATTGTGTAGCTATACATACTCTCCCACCTATTTGCAGTACTCTAAATATTTCATAAAACATTTTGTCAATATCTTGTATATGATGTATAACATCAGTCATGTAGATAAATGAAAAATAGTTATCTTCAAATGGTAAATTACAAGCATCTCCTAATACAAAAGTTATTTTACTGTTTTTTTCTTTAGCTTTACTTAGCATTCCTTCTGAAGCGTCCAGACCATATACTTTTGCGCCTGTTATTCTTTCCAGTAAGTTTGTATAATTTCCAGTACCACATCCTATATCTAATATGGTTGTACCTTCGCAAATTTCAATACCTTGCAATAAACTATGCAATTCTTCTATTTCTTCTTCCCTCACTTTGTCATAAACTTTACTGATACTGTTGTAGTCTACTTTCAACATTAGCATCCCTCCATAAATAAAGTTAGAATTAATGGTAACCATTTAACAAATCCGCTCAATTAGAAAGAATATCTACTATTACTAATTTAATAACTTTATAGTATGTTTAATTAATTCAATGTCGCCCCAATTACCATGTCCAGGTACAACAGTGTCAGCATTTGAGCATTGTTCTAATACCTTGTTAAGTGAAATTGGCCACTGCTCTATGTTGGCATCTGTTGTACTTCCCAATCCTTCTGAATTCAAATCTTTGATTAGACAACCACCAAATAAGACCTTGTCTTTTGGAAGCCAAACAACTATGTTATCTACAGAATGCCCTTCCCCAGGATAAAATACTTCTATAGCAATATCTCCAATTTTGATACTTGAATTTGAATCAAGTGATGGTGTAGGCTTCTTGTAACCACTTTCTTCTGCAAGCTCTGCAGTCAGCACTGTGCTTCTAGTATCAATATTATTCTTAAGCAATGTATCGATTCCACCAATTCTATCCTCATGAGCATGAGTTATAATGGCTAGAGAAAAATCTTTGTTAAACTTATCTTTCGTAAGTTTAATAAGTTCTTTTGTTTGTGCATTGTTCCATGGGGTATCAATCATTACTAATCCGTCCGAAGTTACTATAATCAGACCATTTGATGGAGTTCTATAACCATTATAGTTAGTATAAGTGGTATGTACCCAAATATCATCCTTCACTCTGTTCAACTCAACATAGTTAGAATCCTCATAACCGCTCTTCAGTATCTGTTCTTCAACTATAGTAATATTTGATACATCCTCTTTAATTGTACATGATACAAATAACATAGTAATACAAATCAAGACAGTTACTAAGTAAATCCTCTTCATACGCCCTCCATGATAAAATTCACAAGAAATTATTCAGTCAAACATTATAGGAATTCACTCAAATTTGCATGGTTACTCCTTTTCTGCAAGTTTAAAGCGAGTACCTTTCTTTACATAATTGCGTATCTCCTGTTCAATAACTAATATGCTATTATTAATCTCCAATGTATAGATTTCATCTCCGTCCGAAGAAGTCAAAATCAGCTTATTATTATCTGTTCTGTAAGTACCTTCTACAGAATTGTTAATTCCTAATTCAAATCTGAATTTATCGTTATTTTCAAGGGTTATGATTGGCATAAATGAAGAGGTAATTCTATATGGCACTCCAAAATATATTCCAATTTTTACTGTACCTGTGTCCGTATTTTCTACATTTTTACTATCTTGTTTGCCATTATTACATACCATCAATAAAAGAAATACTGATAGAATTACTAAAACTATTATTAATATTCGCTTTTTCATTTTGTTCCTCCAATTTTGTTAACCCGCCGTATGATACAACTGCAAAATATTAGAATAGTACAATCCAATCTGTATTACCTATCGTATAACGGTTTCGCGCTCACGACACCACTGAACCGGACTACAAAGCCATTCCTCCTCGCGGAGCGACCCTCCCGGTGAAGGGGTGTGATCCGGTATCCGGGACCTGACGTGTGTCGCTTGTGTAAATATTGTCTTTCTATGGTTTAAATCTATAACAAACTCCGCATGGGAGTTTGTACATCATAAAAAACAATTTAAATTTGTTTTTCAAATATTAATTCAAAATATGTAGCCACACCATAGGAACCTATTGGTGGGGTTAAAATTTGCACTAATCTCCAACCCGCTCTTGAATATTCTTCTATTATGGCATGATAGTCTTGATCTGGCTTTCTTACAAAAAATCCCTTTATTCCTAATCTTATAAATTTATATTCATACATGTAAATATAACCTCCAAATCTTATATTTAGTTCATTCCTTCGCAATATAAGAAAAATATGTCTAAACTGACTACTCTTTATCCAATTTTAGTGTTCTTAATCTTAAATAGGTTTCCTTACCACATGTCCAATTCTTTAAATTAATCAACCTTTCACCATTATCACCATGCTCTCCATTATTATATGCATCCTGCAATTTATCACATGGTAAATTTGAACAATGTCCACAATGATTATATCCATTATTAATCGAACACTTTGCGATAGAGCATTCTCCCCAAAATGGTTTACCTTTACAAGCTTGACAGCCAGGACAGTTTGTTTTTTCTTTCCACTCACATACACCACAGTATGTACCACACATTCCAATCATTTGCTTATCCATATAAACTCCATCCTCCCTATGGTAAAGATATATTACCAAAAGTCATTTTTAATTTTAACACTTCCCATTCTCCTACGTATATGCAGTTATACTATTTATACTTCTAAAACAAACAATCTGCACCATATGTCAGATAACGGGTTCGCACTCACGACGTCCCTGAACCGGACCATCGGAGGCAAGATCGGCAAGGATGCCGCGGCTCTAAATATAACGTCTAACCTTATTCATATATCCCATATATTCTTCCCCAAATTTCTTGATACACCATCT
>JAQVFD010000162.1 GCA_028697435.1 Clostridiaceae bacterium | reverse complement strand
ATCCCAAATCGGTAATGCAATTGGGGATAATCTTTTAGGAATTGTCGCCAAAGCGGATCACAGCAGCGTCAGCAACATTAACGCCAACATTCAGCAGTTTAAGCTCCTGGCTGCAGTTTTTTCCTTTATGTTTTTTCTTGTGACTGCGCTAATAACCCAAAGTACCATGCTGAGAATGGTAGAAAACCAGCGGGGTCAGATAGGTATTTTAAAGGCTCTGGGATACAGCAAAAAAAGCATTTTATGGCATTATACCTCCTATGGGGTATATATGGGACTGCTTGGAGCTTTTCTGGGTCTGATTTTAGGTCCTGCTATATTCGGCAATATATTAATTCCATGGCTTAATCTGAACTTCGTTGATTATAAGCTTTCGATAAACTACATAAATTTTTTTATCAGTTTGGTTTTAATTCTTCTTTGCACCGGGGGTATTTCACTTTATTCAAGTCTCAAGCTGCTGGGAGATTCTCCCTCGGTACTTCTCAGGATTAAGCCTCCCAAGGAGGGATCCCGTTCTTTCCTGGAATACTTAACCAAGCTTTGGAACAGTATGCGTTTCAGTCGAAGGCTTATTGCACGGAACACATCAAGAAATAAAATGCGACTTATTATGTCTGTCCTTGGAATTACAGGCTGTACAGGACTAATAGTGGCGGCGTTTACCATTAGCAATATGATTAATGGAATTGCCCTGCAGACTTACAACGTTACATATACTTACGACCAAAAAATCCTTCTGGACAGTAAAGCGGATACCCGTTTTATACGTAACATGAATCTAAATGGTACGGTTCAGCAGATAAAAGAAACCGCAGTTGAAATCATTTGTCCCAGAGTAGGACATCAAATGAAATTGCTGACGGTCTATCCCCGGGAAAGCCCCCTTATCCATCTTAAGGATATTGACGGCAATCCGGTACGGCTTCCCGATGACGGCATTTCAATAACAAGAAAGCTTGCACAAACCCTGAAGGTCAGGCCAGGAGATACAATAGAACTAAAGCGTACAAACAAAGGTTATGTCAGAGTCCCTGTAAAGCAGATTATATATCTGGGTACCGGTCAGGGAATGTATATGACAGACACATATTACGAGTCTATCGGGGAAATATTCAACCCTACCGCAGTCCTTGTAAAATGGAAAAATGAGCCGGATTGGAGCTTCCTTAAAGGTGATTACGTGAAAGAATATGTGGACAGAACAGAGCAGATTGCCGATATACAATCCACAACAAGGGTTGTTTATATTGCTGCAATAATGCTGATTATTATGGGCGGGATACTGGCATTTGTTGTACTATATAACAGCAGTATACTGAATTTTTCCGAGAGGATAAGGGACCTGACTACCTTGAAGGTTTTGGGTTTTTACCAAAAGGAAATACTTTCCCTTGTACTAACGGATAATATTCTTTCCGTCTTAATGGGATTTGCTTTTGGCATACCGGTAGGCAAGGTACTGGCTGAGATTGTAGCAGGAGGCTTGAATGAACAGTTGGATTTAATCGGTAACTTGTCTTTTGGTATTGTCGCTCTTTCGGCGATTATAACAGGGATTTTTGCACTTTTTATCAACAGTATCGTAGCTGAAAAAATGAAGGGCATCGACATGCTTGAGTCACTAAAGAGCGTAGAATAGCTGAAGGGATGTAATATGATGAAAAAAATTATTTTAAAGCATAAAAAGAAGGTCATAATCGGAGCCTGTATAGCAGTAATACTTATCATAACCGGTATAATAAGCTATAATAATATACAGGAGGCTCAAGCCAAAAGCCTTGAAGCCGGTACTTTGGCAGCAGTACAAGATAACAGGCTGAATTTCTGGGGAGAAGTAAAGTATGACAAGGTTTATGATATAAATATAGATTTCCCTTCAATAGTAAAAGAGATTAATGTTAAGGAAGGGGATCGGGTATCCCTGGGGCAAGTGCTTATAACACTAGACATGTCGGAGTACCTGGGAACAGCGGATAAACTTCAGCAGCAGCTTGAAGCAGGACAGGCAGGACTCCTGGATATACTGCAGGATACCGGCCCACTGGAGGCGGATATCGCTCAGACCCAAAAGGACATTAGTACAAAAACAGAGGAATTGGGAAATAACACCAATGCAGACCTGAAGATACTGCATACTTCCCTGGAGCTGGCAAAAAAAGAAGTGGAAAATGCAAAAAGAGATATGAAAAACAACCAGGCTTTATATGAAGCAGGGGCAATTTCTACAAATACATTGGATTTATACAAAGATATATTGGCGCAAAGGGAGAAAGCCCTTACAGATGTTGAGAATAATATTAAGAAAACTAAGGATGCTTTAAAAACTGAGCTGGATTGGTTGAACATTTCATTAAAGTCAAAGAGGACCCAACTTGAGCAAATTAAGAAGTCAAACAGCGCAAATATGGCTAAACAAAACAGCAGCGTCGCAGTCTCCCAAATTGACTTGGAGATCATGAAAAATAAAGTTACTAAGGATTATATCTCATCGAATCAGATTGTATCCTGTGTTGAAAACGGAATTGTACAAAACATCGGAGTAATTAACGGTACCCCTCTGGGAGTTCAGAACGCTCCTGTAAGTGTGCTTCAACTGATAGATGCGGATTCTATTATGGTTAGCGCAGAAGTTGAGGAGGAATTTATTAAGAATATTGCCCTTGACCAAACTGTTGAGATTATACCGGTTTCGGATAGCAGCATATCAATTTCCGGAACCGTTGTCCGGATTTCAAATGTAGCTGTGGAAAAAGACGGTAAAAGAATAGTTTTGGTGCAGATAAAGCCGGAGGATCCCGGAGAGGTGTTAAAACCGGGTTACAGTGTCGATGTGTACTGCCATAGGAGGTAATTAGATGGATAAAATATTGATTGTAGATGATGACAGGGAAATAGCACTGCTGATATCGGATGCTCTTACGGATGAAGGGTATGAGTGCCTTTTGGCATTTAACGGGGAACAAGCCTTTTCTTTATTAAGGAGTAATCCGGACCTTTCGCTTATTCTTCTGGATATTATGATGCCGGATATTGACGGACTGGAAATCTGCAGAGAAATCAGAAGCACAATATCCTGTCCGATACTTTTTGTGACCGCCAAAAATAGAACTTATGATGCCATGTTGGGCTTTGAAATGGGAGCAGATGATTATATATCAAAGCCCTTTATCGTGGAAGAACTGATTGCAAGAGTAAAGGCTCATTTGCGCCGTGAAAAACGTAGTCTACAAAAAAATAGCAATACCATGGCAATAGGTGACATCACAATATGCCCGGAAAGCTATGAGGTTACTGTAAAAGGTAATGGAGTGGAATTATCCATGAGGGAGTTTCAATTGTTACATTATCTTTTTGTAAACGCGGGAAAGGTTGTATCAAAGGAACAAATTTTCAGCACAATTTGGGGCACTGACTTTTCTGATATAGGTACTGTTGCTGTGAATATAAAAAATTTAAGAGATAAAATCGACAGTGAAAACCGATACATCAAAACCGTATGGGGTGTCGGATATAAATTTGTTAAATATCAGGAGAAAGAAAATGAGTATTAGATTTAGGCTTCCCCTCCTTGTTTTTATTGCTTTTCTGATAAACATACTATTACTTTACGGGTATTATAACTTCTTCCTTTCTAAAGATATTTCCATGTACAACAGCAGTATGAATAAACAGCTGCAGGCTGAAACAGACCGGATTATAAAAAAAGTCGAAAGCAGCGGGGATTTCTCACAGGTGCTTCAAATTATTTCTCAGACAGAAAAGCTAGATATCCAGGTTGTTGATGAATCCGGCATAACGGTATTCCGTGCGGGAAATGACGATGGAGTGAGCATAGAGATTAATTCTTCAGGTCTGTTTCATCATAATAATGAGATATATTTACTGAAGGTTACTCAACCCTTATCCTTGAAGAAAATATCTTCATATTATGTAGTTTGGAATTTGTTTATAGCGGAAATATTTATCATATGCTTAATGTTGATATTGATTACTGTTATTATCTATTTTTATTATGTTAAACCCATCGTTGCATTGCACAAAAGCATGGAAAACTATAAAAAGGGGATTCATCCCCAATGTATTACGCGTAAAGACGAGATAGGTATGCTTCAGAACAGATTCGTAACACTTACAGAAGCAATTGAAAAAGAGAAGCAGAAGCAGAACCTTATTATTGCGTCTATTTCCCATGATATAAAAACACCTCTTACTTCTGTCATGGGTTATGCCGAACGCTTAAGAAAGAATAACCTGACACCGGAGAGATATAAAAGGTATATTGATATAATTTACAATAAATCAGTTTCAATCAGGGATTTGATTGAAGAATTCGACGAATATCTAAACCTCCAAATGCAGAGTGGATTAAAACAGCAGCGGATATCCGCCGGAAAGTTCTGCGCTGTATTAAAATCAGACTATGAGGAAGAATTGGCTGATAGGGGTGTCTCTTTTTCCATAAGCGTTACCTGTCCAGAGGAGTTACTTTTAATAGATATTGCTAAAATGAGAAGAGTCTTTGGAAACATTATTGACAACAGTCTGAAGAACTTCAGTAAAAGAGCACCGGCTATTAATGTCTATTGCTCAAATCAGGGAGAATCCATATTGTTTTCGATAGAAGATAATGGTATAGGAATTCCTGAAGAAGAGCTTCAAAAAGTATTTGACCCCTTTTACACTTCAGACAGAAGCCGTTCCGTTGCAGGACTTGGTCTATCCATATGCAGGGAAATTGTTGAAGCTAACAATGGTAACATATGGGCAGAAAACAACAAATCCGGAGGGCTCTGCGTTAAAATCAGACTAAGTGCCAGGTGCAGACTAAGTGCCAGGTGCACAGGTTATTAGGTTATTCTACCGCAATATCTGTCCAACATATTCTTTACCGATACGGCTTTCATCCCAATATTCTCACCGATCTCTTTCAAGGTATAATGTTGCTCTTTCGCTGCAATCGCATACTTTAGCTTGTATTCTGTCAGTTCTCTATTCCTCGAGCCTCCTTTTATTTGTTCATACTCCCTTAATGTAACTCCAGTTTCAAATAATATTTCATCCAGCCTTTTTCTTTGCTTTTCTTCCTTTCGGCTTAAACACATTATCTGATATGCCTCATCACCAATTGCATCCATTCTGCTGTAATTCTCTTCTTCCGGCTCATCCATAAATTCCTTGTACTTTTTTATTGCATCCACTATATTTATATCTAACATTTCATATATCACTTTAGTGTTTACTACGCCCCTAATATTTTTTCTGTAGTATATATCGCTGCTCCACTTGTAGTCCTCAACTGTTTTGCATATTCCTGCCCTAACAGGATTCTGATGCACATATCTTAATAGCTTAA